>NZ_JBLWMW010000005.1:0-146308 GCF_048515945.1 Pseudoalteromonas 'SMAR' | reverse complement strand
AACTTTTTTGTTCAAGTTTATTAAGGGTATGATAGTATTATATCAATTCGGGGGTAATTTTAGATGAAAGCCAAAACTTAACCGCATCGCAACTGAAGACCATTATTACCCGCTGTGGTGAAGGCACTAAGTTAATTTGTACCGGTAACTTGGCGCAAATAGACAGTAACTATTTAACCCCAGTGACCTCTGGTTTAACTTATATTGTTGAGCGTTTTAAACATTTTGAAGGCAGTGCCACGATTAACTTAAATGGAGTCGTCAGAAGTAGGCTGGCAAGTTTTGCTGAAGAGAATTTATAACTTGCCTTGAATGAGTTGGCTCGTTACCCTTTATTTACAAATAGTAAAAAATGGGAACGAGCCACTTCATGGATGCGACAAAAGAGTTTTTACCGCTAAAAAGTTACCGCAAGGGCATTTTAGTCGCTGTTGTTATTCCTATTCTGTTGGTTCTTATACTCGCTTACCATCTCTATCAAATTAAATTAGAACAGCAATACAATATTCGCTTTGGTCAGTATGAGTACGTTAGTCAGCAACTTAAACAAGAGTTTTATGCTGCACATACGGTGCTAGATAGCATTGCTGTTAACCTAGCCAGACCCATTTCATTTCAACGGCCGCCCCATTGGCTGGACGATATTGAGCAGCGCCCGCAACATTTTTATCACCAACTCCCAAGCAACGGGGGAGAAATTGTCGGTCAAGGTCAAGTCTCGGAAGCACTCTTCGCCACTAAGCAGTGGCAAACGGTTCTTTCACTGAATACGGCTTTTGATGCCGCTTTAGCGCTGCAAGGTGGCTTGTATGCCATCGCTTATGTGAACGATCAGGGCTTTACCTTTGTTAAACGTCGCGATACCACCAGTAGTCATTTTATTACCCAGCTAATACAGGGGCGCTTTAAGCCCGATTTTAGTCGTGGCGATATTGTAGTTGGCTCACCTGTAGAACTATTTGACCAGCAACTGTTTGCTTTAGGAAAGAAAATATCGTCTTTGGATGACAGTCATATTTTGATGATTTACAGCAGTAATATCATTGATTTATGGCTACAAAACATTGGTTCATTAGATGGTGTCATGGAGCTTAGAAACCAAAGTGGTGAACTGATCGCCGGCCAGGATTACCAGCACAATAACGACAATACTTTAAGTTCAGCAGTGCCGTGGCAGCATGGCTTGCACTTTTTCGCCAAACCGGCAAAAGAACCCATCAGTTTGAACTACCATGAAAGCTACGCCCAGTTTGCTGCGCCCATTCAACGGGAAGTGTTGCTAGAGTTGGGGCTATTGTTATTTTTTATTCTATTTACGTTTACCATGATAGTTTGGCTTAGTGGGCAAATTTTTGTGCGACCACTGAAGCATTTCGTCAATTACCTGTCGTTGCAAGAGCATGCACCGAAAAAGACTTTGGAATATCCCATTCCACAAGATTGGCAACCCTGGTTTGTGCAAGTGAAGCAAGTGGTGGAGCAAAAGTCGCGGTTGATGCAAGCGCTGAAAAAACACAATCAAGAATTAGATGACGAAGTAAAACGCAAACAACAAGCACTGAAGCAAAGCTATGAGGCAAAAGAGCGGCAGGCGGCCTTGCTCAATGCCGTACTCGATACCGTTCCCGACATCATTTATTTTAAAAACATTGATGGCTCATTTATTGGTTGTAATTTGGCTTTTGAGCAATTTATGGGGGTAAAAAAGGCCGAGCTTGTCGCCCGTACGCAACCTGAGGTCACCTCTGGGCTCAGCGTTTTTTTGCAACAAGAGGCATTAATGGCAGAGCGTCAAGAACAAGTTGCGACTAACTTTGAGCTTGGCGCTCGAGCCTTTTATTTAACCACAACGCCACTAAAATCAGAAAATAATAAGCTGTTAGGGTGCTTGGGAGTGGCACGTGATGTCACCGCGGCACAAGACGCATACAATGCTTTGCGAGACTCGGAGGAGAACTTTAGAGCTGCGACAGAGTTTGCGCCGAACGGGGTTATTTTGGCTGCAATTGACGGCAAAATCTTGGAAATGAACAAGGCTGCTAAACGCTTTTTGTCACTGACTAAAGACTGCGGAGAGCGCCGACTAGATAGACTGTTTGATGAGCAAAACTGGCATGCTTTGCAAGCGATATTAACCGACTTACTGGGTGAGAAGAAAAAGGTAGCTAATTATACGGTGGCGCAATCGGGAGAGTATAACTGGCTACAGCTGAGTATTTCTTTGGTTTGGGATAACGACCAGCAGCCTAAATACTACGTGATGCATATCCAAAACATCACCAGTTTACTGTTGGCTAAGCAAGAGGCGGAGCGTGCGACACTGGCAAAAAGCCGCTTTATTGCCAATATTAGTCATGAAATTCGCACCCCCATTAACGCTATTTTGGGATTGGCGGATATGATCCAGAGTGACTCGCTGAGTAAGCTGCAGCAACAAAAGCTCACTCAGCTTTCTGGTGCCGCCACCGAGTTGCTGACCATGCTCAATAGTATTTTAGAATTTGCCAAGGTAGAGAGCCATCAGGGCACCATTGTCCATGAAACCTTTCAAACCAGCCAAGCACTCAATGCCATAGAGTCACTGATCAAACCCTTGTGTTTACAAAAAGGCTTAACCTTTGCAATGACGGTGGACCCTGAAGTTTGGCCTTACCTTTATAGTGATGAGGATAAAATTAAACAGATCTTAGTTAACTTACTGAGTAATGCCGTGAAATACACAGGCAAAGGGACCGTTGGTTTAACGATTACTCAAGTTAATGATGAAACGGCCAAGCAGACCCTTAAGTTTGCCGTATGGGACACCGGAGTGGGGATCAAAGCCGAGCAAATAGAGCACTTATTTGATGCCTTTACTCAGGGGGATGAAAGCTTTACTCGAAAACATGAAGGGATCGGCTTAGGGCTGGCCATTGTGAAACAAGAAGTGGCACTACTTGGCGGTGAAATTCAAGTAGACTCCACCCCAGAGCAGGGCAGCTGTTTCTATTTTGAGCTGCAACTGGATAAGGGCGCATGCCCATTAGTGGAGCCGAAAAAAGACGTGTTTTGTTTGCTCAGTGATGAGCCGCTTCCGAGTTATTTTTCCGGTATTGCTGCCACTGTCTCGTTATCAGAGTGGCAACAACGACCGCGAAAATTAGAAAAACCCATTTTGGTGGTGCCGCCATCATTGACTGAGCAAGTCGCCAACGCCAATTTAGCCAGTTCAGCCATTGTGCTTCATGGTGATAACGAGCTGCTTGAGCAGAGCAACAACATTGTGCTAAATCAAGCCGTGTTTTACCAAGCCGCTTATACTTGGTTAGCTGAATATGGTCATATGACGCAAACGGCTGAGCAAGGCTGTGCTCAGGTTGCAGGGATTTTATGTTTAATTGTTGATGATAACCGACTTAATTTAGATATTAGTGAAAACATGCTGGCGCATAACGGCATTACTACGGTGGGGCTGTCTTCTGCCGAGCAACTGAATTCAGTGTGCGAGACCCTGCATCCCGATATTGTGTTAATGGATATTCACATGCCAGACATTGATGGCTATCAAGCGACACAGTCGTTACGCCAGCGCTGGACAGCACAGCAGCTCCCTATCATTGCCCTGACGGCCAATGTCAGCAAAGAAGAAAAAAATAAAGCCATGGAAGTGGGCATGAATGACTACTTAGTCAAACCCATTAATGGGGAACAGGCATGCAAAGCGTTAGCAGCAGAATTAAGCGAAGAAGTCATCAACCTGGAGCCTTTTTTTGATTATGAATTTGCCTTGTCACAAATGATGCAAAATGAGCGCTTCTTACAAACAATGCTAGATAAGTTTGCTAAGCTTTGCCGAGAGTATCTAGATAAACTCGCTGCTGTGGAGCAGGGGGAAGCGCTATTCGAGTTGGCTCATGGTATTAAAGGAGCCGCAGCCGGGCTTGGCTTTAAACGCCTCGCAAAAGCCGCCAAAGACTTAGAATCACGCAGTAAAACACTAACAATAATAACGAGTCGCACAGAGCTTGCTGAACTAGAAAAGGCATTATCTCAAGTTATGTGCTTCATCGAGCTAAAAAAGGTAGCCGTTGAAGATGCAGCCAGTTGAAAATATCTTAATTATCGACGATGACCCAATCAACACTATGGTGTTAAAAAACACCCTAGGTGAAGACTATCAGCTTTGCTTTTCTACTGCTCAAGAGCTTGATCTTAGTATATTGCAGCAGCACAGTATTGATCTGGTGATATTAGGTGTGCTTATTACCGAGGGGGATGGTTTTACCGTTCTTGAAATACTCAAAAAAGACCCGGTAACTTACAGTATTCCAGTGATTGTGATCTCCTCAAGTGTGAGCTTTAAAGATGAGGCTCGAGGCTTACAACTGGGCGCGGTTGATTATATTACGAAGCCATTTAACCCCTTGGTGATTAAAGCGCGAATTAAAAACCATCTGGCTATAAAAAAGAAAAATGACTTATTAGAAAAGCTCGCTGCCGTTGACGGTCTCACCGAACTGCCGAATCGCCGTTATCTTGATGAGCAGATGCATCTGGTTTTGCAACAGGCTCAAGCACAGCAGAGTAGTTTTGCGGTGATGCTGGTGGAGGTGGATTATTTTAAGAAATACAATGAGCACTATGGTTATATGCAAGGTGATGAGTGCTTATTTAAAGTGGCTAGAGCTTTAGAGTATGAAGCAAAACAGTGGGATGTAACCATAGGTCGCTTTGATGGCACGCGGTTTGCGCTGGTGCTGTCTCATGTCGACGTCACAAAGCTAAAAGGGTTGGCGCAAGCGCTACAAGCTGCGGTAGCTGAGTTAGCGGTGCCGCACCAAACTTCGCCGATTTGTGCCCATGTGAGTGTCAGTATTGGGGTTGTGCATGTAAATGAGCATGCTGGTCATACGCTGGAAAAGCTAGTTGCTACGGCAGACAGCGCGCTGGCAAAAGCACAAGCGCAACAACTGCCATTGTTTATTGCTGCCCTTGAGCAAAATAGCGGGATGCTAAGTTAACTGGCACCCCGCAGCAAAGTGAGCGCTGTTATTTAATTTGAGCGAGGGCATTGTCGCCGTAGCCAATCAGTTTTTGGTTTTTAAATACTAGCGGCGTACATTCGTCTTTGGTTACTTTACCATCAGAGTGCTTGCTATTTGTGGCATAGTATAAAACCTGGTAACTGTCACCGTCTTTGCTTACCAGCTCAGTAAAGTTTGGTGTCTTAAACAGCTCTTTCACCGTTTTAAAGTCAGCGCCCACTTCAAGTTCAGAAATTTTCTCACGGTTTTGTTTTTGTTGATGCTGCCAGCTTGATGAGTTGTAGTCTGATGCCCAGCCATGATCAACCTCGCCATCAGACACAGCCACAATGCAACCTGATAGAAGTGTGGAGCTTAGCGCAGCAATGAGTAATACTTTTTTCATTGTTATTTCCTTTGTAAATGACCCACCCCATGAGTGGGGAAATGATTTCGTTATTGAGTTTACAGCAAAGAGTTTGCCAAAAATTTAAATCCTTTAAAAAACATGGGTTTAGTTATTTTGTTTGCTGGTTGAATTTATTTTTCCACTAACTATTAGCGAAATTCATCAACAAGTTGAGGAGTTTCGCTAATGTACTTTAGGCAACTCGGTTACGCTGCTCGCCTTGCTTAAACGCCCGAATATTAGCGGCAATTTCATTGACCAAGCGGATAATGGCTTCTTGGCTTGCCCAGGCGGTGTGCGGTGTTAATAGTAAATTGTCACCTTGATACTGCAGCAATGGATTGTCTGGCTGTGCCGGCTCTTGCGAAAGCACATCGACGGCGGCACCAGCGATTTGGCCTTGTTGTAATGCTTGAGCCAGGTCGTATTCATTAATGATGCCACCGCGAGCCGTATTTATGATCACGGCGGACTCTGGAATAAGTGCTAAGGTGTCGGCTGCAATTAGGTCGTTGGTTTCACTGGTCAATGGACAGTGCACTGAAACAATATCAGCTTTAGCTAATGCTTGTGTAAACGCTTGGCGTCCAGAACGCACTTCAGTGGCCCCTTTGCGCTCTGCGATAATGACATTGGCACCAAAGGCGTCGGCAACGCGAGCAACGGCTTGACCCAGCGCACCATAGCCAACAATAACAAAATTTTTGTTATGTATTTCGGCAATGGGGTAATCTAAACGACAAAAGATATCGCTTTGCTGCCAGCGTCCCGCTTGGCAGTCTTGCTGGTAGCGGTGAATATTAGTAAGTAGGTTACCCAACATAGTAAAAGTATGCTGAACCACCGATGGCGTGGAATACCCAGCAACATTGGTAACGGCAACTTGTTGCGCTTTGGCGGCATCCAAATCGACGTTATTGACGCCTGTCGCGGCCACACAAATTAGCTTAAGCTTGGCAAGTTGCGCTAATGACGTGGCATCTAGCTTAACCTTATTGGTAACAATCACTTCTGCGTGCTGACATCGCTCCAGCAGTTGCTCGCTGTTAGTCGTTTGATACACAGTGATCTCTCCAAGCTGAGAAAGTGCGCTAAGATCTGTGCCTGCTAGGGTTTTGGCATCGAGTACCACAATTTGCATTATACCTGTCCTTTACTTGACTTTAGAGTTAACTCTAAGGTTTATACTATCATCGTTGACTAGGATATTCTTACCAAACCGGAGGTGTAAAGTGATTAAAATAGGTGAGTTGGCAAAACGCTTAGGCGTGTCTACCGATACTTTGCGGTATTATGAGGCCAATCAGTTATTACAGCCGCAAAGCCGAAGCGCTTCCGGTTATCGCTTGTATGACGAACAAAGTGAAAAGCAGATGCGCTTTATTCTACGCGCTAAAGAGGTTGGCTTTAGCCTCAAAGAAATACAAGATTTACTTAAAATTCAATTTCAAAAACAACAGCACAGCTGTGAGGAAGTGAAAGCGTTGACAATTGCCAAGCGTGATCAAGTGAGAGCGCGGATTGCTGAGCTGACAAAGTTTGAACAATCACTTTCAACTCTGGCACAGCAATGTTGTGGTGGCGAAGAACCGGCGGTCAGCTGTTCCATTTTAACTGCCTTGGAGGCCCTTGATGAGTGAGTTATTGCTAAACTTCTGGCAACTATTTTTAGTATCAGCACCTTGGTTATTACTGGGGTTAATATTGGCAGGGTTGCTCAATGTGTTTATTCCCAAAGATCTACTTCAGCGACACTTAGGACAAGAGGGGTTTTGGACCACAGTCAAAGCTGCCTTGATCGGCGCACCCATGCCATTGTGCTCTTGTGGAGTAATACCTGCCGCCGTTGGACTTAGGCGAGCTGGTGGCTCAAAAAGTGCCACTACGGCCTTTTTAGTCTCTACTCCTGAAACGGGAGTCGACTCGATATCGGTTTCTTATGTTCTGCTGGGACCATTTATGGCGGTTATCCGGCCCATAGCTGCAATATGCAGCGCAATTACCGCTGGAGTATTAGTAGGTAGAGAAAAGCAGGTCTTGTCATCATCAGCAGTTGTGGAGCCGCAAGTAAGTTGCTGCGCTGGTGGCGCTGCTATACCACAAGCCAGCTCGTGTTGCGATACCAATACTACCGCGCAGACGCCGTCCAGTGGTATTGAGGCAACGGCGAGTGACACCGCCTCATGCTGTGCAACGCAAAGTCAAGCAGCGGTGTCCTGTGGCAGCAGTAGTGATACTTCGAGCCAAAGCAGCTGCTGCGAAAGTAAAAGCCCCAGTGAGGCCAACGGCCTCATTACGAAACTCACTGCGGCGCTTACGTTTAGCTGTAACAAGCTGCTATCCGACACGGCGGTGTGGTTGTTAATCGGTTTATTCTTTGCCGCTTTGGTGCAAACCTTTGTACCCGAGTCATTTTTATCGCAATGGGGCAGTGGCATTCTGGCGATGACCGCGATGATCCTCATTAGTATTCCGATGTACATCTGCGCTACGGCGTCAACTCCCATCGCGGCAGGGTTGTTGCTAGCAGGGGTATCCCCTGGCGCCGTGCTGGTATTTATGTTGGCAGGACCAGCTACCAATATTGCAACCATTGGCGTTGTTGGTAAAGAGTTGGGACAACGAGCGGTGTTGGCTTACTTAACCGGTGTGATTGCCGTCGCAGTGCTGTTTGGTTTTATCACCGACTTTTTAGTCGAACGCTTCGGCTTTGTGGTAACGCCCATGATTGGTGAAGAGCATCAGCTCTTGCCAGCTTGGTTAACGTTAGCCATGGGGCTGTTGCTAGCTGCATTGCTACTTCGCTTGGCTATACTCAATTTAGGTAAAGTTGTTAGAAGATAATGAATTATGGTACTTTCTTAGTACCATCAACAGGCCATTGACAAGCATTTTATGTTCCAAGGCTATCGCTTATTTAGGTGGTCAGAGCTGAAATGCTTAGCGCGGCTTTATGTTGCGCGATAGAATGCCTGCCAGTATTCAATAATCCGACAATTTGAGAAGTAAGAGTGGATAAGTACGCTGATATAAGACCCTATAATGATGATGAAGTTGCACCGGCATTAGCTCGCTTAATGGCTGATAATCAGTTTATTGATGTCATTGCCAAATACAATCTCCCAAAGTGGTTGAGTACTTGGCCTGCCATTGCACGTCCGCTGGTGAGAATGAAGCTCAAGAAGAAGTGGGGTGAGGTATCAACTATCGAGCAAGTACAACAGGAAGTTGCCCACTACTTACAGATCCTGATTGATAAAACCACCAGCAAAGTGACTTATTCTGGTTTAGAGACGCTCGACTCTGACACCTCTTATTTGTTTATCTCAAACCACCGCGATATTGTCCTTGACCCCGCTTTAGTGAATTGGGGACTGCATCAGCAGGATATGCGCACGGTACGTATTGCCATTGGAGATAACTTGTTGCAAGTGCCCTATATCACAGAGCTAATGCGCCTCAATAAAAGCTTTATTGTGAAGCGTTCGGCAAAGGCACCAAAAGAAATGTTAAAAGCCCTTAGCCAGCTCTCAGCATATATTTATGATTCGCTATCTGAAGGCAACTCAATTTGGATTGCGCAAAAAGAAGGGCGGGCGAAAGATGGTGTAGACCAAACCGATCCTGCGCTATTAAAAATGCTGCAACTGCATGGTCGTAAACAGAAGCTTGACTTTGCCCAGTACATTAAGCAGTTGAAGATAGTGCCAGTGGCCATTTCGTATCAATACGAACCCTGTGCTATTTCCAAAGCAAAAGAGCTTTACCATAAAAAACAGTATGGTGAATACGTCAAAGCCCAAGGTGAGGATATTGCCAGTATTGTTGAGGGCTTTAGCAGTGACAAAGGACATGTTCACGTGGCTTTTGGCGATCCTATTACCGCAGACGTAGCCAATCCAGACGAGTTGGCCGAGGTGATCGATAAACAAATTTTAGCGCTTTACTATTTGCACTCCACCAACCACCTTGCCGCAGGAGATGACGAGCAAGTAAGTCCTAAAGATAAAGAGGACTTTATCTCTAAGTTGGAGTCAGTGCCAGAAGAGCTGCAACAGCTGGTTCTTAGTATGTACGCTGAACCACTGCGTCGTAAAGGAACATCATAACACCCCCCTTTGCTGGCCTAGCTGAAAGTGTGTGGTGTACAAAGTTAAAAGCAGGTGGTAACAACCTTACTTAACTTGCAAGGTGTAGTACACCACATCCAAATCACCTAAGGGGTCGTAATGCACCCCTTGTTTAACAAACTCCATGCCGAGTTTAGTCATCACTTTAATTGAGGCTTTATTGCTTGGCATAGCGATGGCGCTAAACTGCTCAATTTCTGGGTTATGAGCGCGCAAATGGGCCATGATATGAGCCGCAGCCTCGGTGGCTAACCCTTTGCCCCATGTTTGCTTTTTAAAGCGCCAACCCAGCTCAATATCTTTGTCATTACGTGTTGCGTCGAAAAAGCCCATAGGCCTGACCAGCAGCCAGCCTAAAAATGCCGAGCTATGAATATCAAAGCAGCCCCATAGGCCCCAGCCTTTGTCTGGGTTCATATAACACGCAAGACGCGGAATAAACGTTTCCTTAATGTCTGTTTCTGAGTGGGGGTGGCCGCCATTAATGAATTTCATCACTTCGGGATCACTGTCTAAATCAGCCAGCAATGACTGATCCGCAGCATTTAAAAGGCGATAGCGTAATCTTGGTGAGGGGGTGATATTCATACTTTCTGATTGTGCTTCAATAATTAAGCTAAAGTGTATCTTAGTTAAGACTGGCAACAAGCGATAAAGTGTAAAAGTTTACGTAGACGCTTGTTTGGCACTTGATTAGAATACGCCGGCACTTTTAGGCGGGGATCACAGTGAAAAACGCAGTATTAGCACTTCGGCAGCGGCAAATTGCGGCTGCACAGCGAGAATATAAAGCCAGAGGCTCGAAGTTGGCCAGGTGTGAGCAATGTTTATTAGCCTCGCACTTGTGTATTTGCGATGGTGTAGAGCCAGCTAACACAGAGTGTGGCGTTTGCCTGCTTATGTATCATAACGAAAGTTTTAAACCTTCAAATACTGGGCGTTTAATTGCGGATGTTATTCCTGATAACCACGCCTTTAGGTGGGACAGAACCGAGCCCGATCCTGAACTACTCGCGCTGCTTAATGATCCACAATACAACCCCATCGTGGTATTTCCTGAGCAAGGGGTGGCACCACAGCGGGTGGTTAAAAGCGTTCCTACACAGCAGGGGAAAAAGCCATTGTTTATCTTTTTAGATGGCACTTGGCGTGAAGCGAAAAAGATGTTTCGTAAAAGCCCTTATTTAGATAGCTTTCCTGTGCTTTCCATTGCACCGCAAAAACTGTCTGACTATAAGCTCAGAATTGCCCCACATGAGCATCAACTTGGCACCGCTGAGGTCGCGTGCGTGCTGTTTGATGAAGCTGGGGAATACGATGCTGCTGAAAAGCTAACGGCTCATTTTATTGATTTTAGAGACGCTTATTTAAAGGGCAAGCGAAGCAAGCTATAAGCCATAAGAAGAGCGCGACCCACCAAGGTGAGTCGCGCTAACGGAATCTTCTAACTGCATCCTGCAAAGTTGAGGGTATCAACGTCCTGAATTTGTCCTCATCCATGGTATCGCTTGGTGTTGTGTTTCTGCGAATAAGAGCAACTAGCCCTGTGTCCATTAAACCTTATTACGTCCGCTGTGTTGTCCGTTAGGATTCCTGTACCTTCTGAGCTCATCCAGAAGCTCGCTTTTCCTTACTTGTGACTTCCCAAGTCACAGTGCCAGAACCAAGTACAACTTAGTATTCCATTGACACCTATAGCCACGTGAAGCTGGCTTTTTGCAGCAAACAAAGTGGTGCGGCAAGTGAACATCCATGTACCTAAAGTTTGCCAGTACCTCCTATGTACTGTCCTTTTTCATCCTTAACCAACTGTAATTCCATTACAGTAACGCTAACCATCAGCGTATTGGCTTCTCCCCTTGAAGCGTTCCAAGGCTCTGCTTGAGCCTACCTTTACCCTGTATTGCCATCACACCTTGTGATGTGCGCCTTCGCTCTGATTAACCAACAATCCATTGTGGTAACCATTCCAGTGGTTTTCCTACCCTGAGCAAATTCCAATCGTCCTGTAGTGCTCTTCATGAGACACATAAAGTATATGCCGGAGAGAGAAAAATGCGGGGTACAAAAAGTAATCTAACTTTGTTTCTGAGTTAGAGAAAAAATAAAAGTCATTATATTTCAGTGTTTTGTGGGGTTTTGGCTGGTTATTTACACTACATTTTACTCAATAACTGTCAACTAAGTGAGAGATATCTCACAAGCATAACGACTCTTGACGTCGTGTACTCTATTAGAAGAAGTAATGATCAATAACTTTGCCTAAAATGCGTTTTAGCTTCAGGGTTATTTAGGAGGAGGCACTAAAGTTGTTGCTACTTAAGTGCCTAGTACGGTCTTTCAATGGAGCATAAAGCCATGCTCATAATTCTCTGAAGTTAAATATTTTTTGCTATTAATTCAGACTTTAAAAGCCCACCTTTAGTGAATAGTTTCGCTGAAAACTTTGGATTTCTTCTTGCCTTGTAAGCATCCAGAATACGTTTTAGGCCGTCAGCTTCCAATAAAGAAATGTTTACCTCGGTATCCATTTCTGCGCTTTCAACGAAGTCATCGGAAAAGGAAGGAGCTACTATTAGTACTTGAGCGACGCGTTTACCTGCCTGCTCACAGCGGTTTGCGTAGGCTTTAACTTGACGTGATGTTGTCGAGTATTTCGCAAAGTCGCCGTTCTTACAGGTCTTTGCTTCACTAATAATAACATCATCTTCGCTGAGCGATATGATCACATCCGCTTTATCTTTAGATGTATTGATTGAACGTCGCAGATCCTCGTCGACTGCAAGCCCAAGCTGCTCGAATATTGCTTTTGTGACTTCTTCGAATTTAACACCTATATCCGATTCCGCTATTTCGATGTTGTCAGCCTTTAGTTGAGCAAGATTGCGTTTGGCTAGCGCTTCATAATTGTCTATCAGTTTGTCAGTTGCATCTGCAAAGCTATTCAAAATATTTAGACGAAGATTTCCACGTTTTTTAATGCCCATACTCTCAACAACAGCTTTGACTTCTTCATTGGTAAGCATATAAAGAATGTCATATGGTGTAATGCTTAATGCGCGAAGTTTCTCAACATCAAGTTCTTCTTGAGGTTCGAGTTCAAACTCGTGTTTCAGCACATCTGATAAAGAAGGAAAGTGGCTTTGTAAAGCAGAAAAAAGCTCTTTAAAACCCGTTGCACTCAGTGCATTGAATTCACGCTCGGTACAAATGTTAAGAGAATGAAGAATTATAGATGAACGTTCTTCTAGAGTTGTGCCTAGTTTGTCCAAGTCCAAGTCTAAGTCGTGGATGAGAGTCTTCAGACGCTCTTTCCTATCATTCAGCGATGTGTCTTCATTGTACAAGTCTTGTTGAAGAATCTGTGTAACAGGCACGCCAAGTTTCATTATGTTCAGGATTTTCCGCTTACGTTCAATACCACGAATTTTCTTTCTATGGTTTTTAAGAATATTAGAAAGCTCTGCATCACTAAATGTGCGCAAAATTCTTAATAAGTGCTTGTCAGCAAGTTCTTTAGATTGCAGGCGGTGTAAAAGGTTAACTATCTCATCGGGTACATATACTGTTTGGCGTTTTCTACTCACGAAAATTAGACCAATCTCCCGAAGCTCATTGAGAGCATCCTGAACGCCATTTTTAGGGATCATATCGATGAGGTGTTCAATGCCAGCTTGATCGTCAGCTGTTACATCGAGTTTTTTTGCCAGTACATTCAAGATGCCTCGTTCATCGTCAGTGATCTTTGATTCTCGATTACTTCGCTCATCGTTGCAATAAGCTTCTTGCAAACATGAATAGTAAATTCCTAGACGCTTTCCATCTGTGAAAGTCTCACCATCTTCTACAGTTTCTATTTCTGATTTCAACTCGTTTGCACGTGTATCAATTAATGCCCACTCTTTAGCATACAGCGACTCTACCCAGTTTATTCTGGCGATACAGTTGCCATCTCGACTGAGTATATTGGTTAGGAGGGTAGCCTGTGCTCCAAGCATAGCTAATTGTTCGCGAACAGATCTCTCAAAATAGGGGAGTACAATTTTGAAAAGCTGGGTGATATCGGTACTTGTAGCATTTTTTATCTGGCCGTCCAGTTTATCCAACTGGGCAGCGATTTTATTGTCGTGCTTAACAACATCATTGCATATGCGATCTATTGCATTAATAAACTTAGATTTTTCAACTTGATTGACTAGTGAAAGAACGCCTGAAAGCTTCATATTACATCCTTGTTTCTGAGTTAGAGAAAACTTTAAGTTACTGTTTATTAATCATACACCTCAACCAAAAAAAAGAAAGTATGGTGCGTTAGCTTCATAAATAGCTGGTAATGGAGTTATTCAAGATTGAGGGTGTAAAAATGTCAGAATATAGGTAGAATTAGTTGATAATAATTATTGTTTCTCTATGGAGTTTACATGAAAAAAGCACTTGTCACTTTACTGGCCACGCTTACGTGTTTGCCTGCTGTTGCTGCAGACGAAGTAAATATTTACTCTTTTCGACAGCCATTCTTAATTCAACCTATTTTGGATGACTTTACTAAACAAACGGGCATTAAAACCAATGTGGTGTTTGCCAAAAAAGGCCTAATTGAACGGGTTAAGCGTGAAGGAAAGCACAGTCGTGCAGACTTGGTGTTAACTTCTAACTTCAGCGCTTTGATCCAACTTGAAGATGAAGGACTAACACAAGAGATCGACAGTGATGTTGTTGATAATAACGTTCCTGCTAAGTTTCGCGATCCAGAAGGGCAGTGGGTTGCCTTAACTAAACGTGTACGTAGTGTTTATTCATCAAAAGAGCGTTTGGGTGAAATGGATTCGCTGACTTATGAAGCGCTCGCTGATGAGCAATATCGTGGCAAAATTTGTACTCGTTCGGGTAAACACCCATACAATCTTGGCTTGGTCGCCTCTATGATTGCGCATCACGGTGAAGCAAAAACCAAAACCTGGCTTGAAGGCGTTAAGGCAAACCTTGCCCGTAAACCACAAGGTAATGACCGCGCCCAAGTGAAAGCGGTTAAAGAAGGGCTGTGCGATTTAGCCATTGGTAACAGCTACTACTACGGCAAAATGATGCAAGATGAACAGCAAAAAGCCTGGGCTGAAGCGGTGAATATCAATTTCCCTAACCAGCAAAATCGTGGTGCTCATGTTAACGTATCTGGCGTGGTCTTGACCAAGCACGCTAAAAATACTGAAAATGCCTTGAAACTGATAGAGTTTATGACGGACAATAAGGCGCAGAACATGTATGCGTCGACGAATATGGAGTACCCAGTAAAACCTGGCGTCGAGTTATCGGAACTTGTGGCATCTTGGGGTGAGTTTAAGGAAGACAGCCTACCATTGTCAGAGATCAGTAAATACCGTCCATTAGCACTCAAGCTAATCGATGAGGTAAAATTTGACCTTTAATGCAACTATCATTACCACTGTCTAAATGGCAGAGTTTTGCGTGGCTGATAGGTTTAGGCCTGTCAGTCCCGCTGATGTTTCTTATTGTTGAGTCATTACAACCCGACTCAGAAGTATTTTCTCACCTTTGGGACACCGTCCTGTGGGATTATGTCGCCAATACCGTCATCCTAATCTTTGGCGTCTGTGTGCTGTGCGCGCTGATTGCGTTACCACTGGGTTGGCTAACCGCTTATTGCGACTTTCCTGGGCGGCGTTTCTTTGAATGGTCACTGATGCTGCCATTGGCCATGCCCACTTACCTTATTGCTTATGTTTATACTGACTTACTGGATTATGCCGGGCCGGTACAAATTGCCCTGCGAGATTGGTTTGGTTGGCAGTCTCCCGATGACTATTGGTTTTTCGATATAAGAACGCTTGCTGGCGCCATTACCATGATTGCTTTGGTGCTCTATCCTTACTTATTTTTGATTTTTAGAACCGCGCTGAGAGAGCAGTCGTTTAAATTAGTGCAAGCGTCTCAGTTAATGGGTAAATCACCAGTAGCGAGCTTTTTTAAAGTTAGTTTGCCTTTATCTCGTGGTGCCATTGTGGCGGGGTTGGCGTTAATTAGCATGGAAAGCATGGCAGACTTTGCCACGGTGCATTACTTTGCGGTAAGTACCCTGACAACCGCGGTCTATGATACTTGGCTGGGGTATTATTCACTTACTGCCGCGGCAAAAATCTCAGGGATCATGCTGCTATTTTTGTTTTTAGCGCTGACCTTAGAGCGCCTTAGTCGCCCCACGCAAGTGGTCCATGAACGCCAAAACACCGTTAACAGCACCACCTTGTATTATTTAAAAGGTCCCTCTGCTTGGCTTGCCAGCGGTTTTTGTGGTTTGGTGTTAACGGTGGCGTTTATTGTGCCAACTTGGGTATTAGCAGACTACGCCGTGAGTTATTTTGACCAAGCGTGGAATGATGCGTTTTTCCTCTATGCTTGGCAAAGTTTAAAAATAGCCTGTTGGGTCAGTCTCGTGTTAATTATTATGAGTATGCTGGTGGTGTTTAATCAGCGAATTAGTAGCGGTAAGCGCACCACCATGCCAGGCAAACTTGCCAGTACAGGGTATGCGTTACCTGGCACCGTATTGGCCATTGCGGTGTTAATTCCACTGACGCTACTTGACGATAAGCTCAATAGTTGGCTAGAAGGCACGGCTTTTGAACCGGGTTTATTGTTCAGCGGCACCTTGTTTGCATTGGTGTTTGCTTACATCGTGCGTTTTTATGCCATCGCCCAAGGAGCGGTTGAGTCCAGCTATCAGCGTATTAGTCCAAGTTTAGACATGGCCAGCTTTTCTCTTGGCCGTAGCCGCTTTAAAACCATGCTAGGGGTGCATTTGCCCTTACTTAGGCGCGGTATCCTCACCGCTGCATTGCTGGTTTTTATTGAGTGTATGAAAGAGCTCCCCGCGGCCTTATTATTGCGCCCATTTAATTACGAAACTCTGGCGACACACGTGTTTCAGTATGTCAGTGACGAGCAGTTAGAATTGGCATCGGTGTCGGCTTTGTTTATTGTGGTGGTGGGCCTCATCCCTCTGTATGTAGTCAATCGTTCTATGGAGCAGCGTAGTTAAATGCATAGTTTAGTGCTTGAAAATCTCTCATATCGTTACGATGGTGAGCCTGTGGTTGACGGCTTAAACCTCAATGTCGAGCAAAACGAGATTGTCTGCTTACTTGGAGCCAGTGGCTGTGGTAAAACCACCACCCTTAAGGCAATAGCGGGGCTGATTGAACCCCATCAAGGCTCTGTGAAGATTCTAGGTAAAGCAATGAATGGCGAAGGGGGCTTTGTGCCGCCACAAAAGCGCAACATTGGCATGATGTTTCAAGACTATGCGCTGTTTCCACACCTGACTGTGGCACAAAACATTGCCTTTGGGTTAACGCAAAAAAACAACCAAGAACGTCGTCAGCGAGTCAATGAAATGCTCGAACTGGTTAGGCTAGAGCAGTTTGGCTCGCGCTATCCTCATGAGTTATCAGGGGGCCAGCAGCAACGCGTTGCCATTGCTCGAGCGTTAGCCTATCGGCCTAATTTATTGCTGCTCGATGAGCCTTTTTCAAATATTGATGCGCAGGTTCGTTTTCAGCTGATCAATGAAATTCGTCAAATCATTAAAAACCAAGCAGTGTCGGCCATTTTTGTCAGTCACTCCAAAGAAGAGGCGTTTGCTTTTGCCGATCGCTTAGCGATTATGGACAAGGGAAAAATTGCTCAGGTTGGAGAGCCGCGCACCTTGTTCCAAAGACCTAACACCAAAATGGTGGCAGAGTTTTTAGGGCAGGGAATTTATATTCCAGCGCAGCGGGTCAATGGCGCGGCGGTAGAAACCCAGTTTGGTGCGGTGCAGTCGTTGATAGAGCTGGGAAATGATAATGCCAAAGGGGAAATGTATTTACGCCCACAGCACGTCACGTTAGAAAACAGCCCTCAAGGCGGTGTCGATATTTTACAGCAGCGCTTTATGGGTACTGAGTACATTTATCGTGTTGCTCTTCAGGGACAAGAGCTGGAAGTGGCGCATCCTGCCAGCGATCCACTGGACTTAAATCAACCTGTCTCTTTAAAAATTAAGGCACATGCTGTAAATTTCTTTTCTTAACAGTAAATGAATAGAACAGGGAGTAGAGCATGGCGCTTGCCCAATCCGGTGTATGTGCTGAAGCAAACCTACACGGCTTGCATTTGTTCTTCAACGTGCTCGAAGGGCAAGATGAAGCGTTGCGCGCGGCGCTAGCCAATTGTGGGCGTTTACAAGAGGAGTTGGAAGACCGCTTTTCGGAATCCATGTTGTCGAGCTTTGTCGCCGTTGGTGCACAATATTGGCCGCACATTTACCCTGAGTTTATCCCTAAGGGCCTGCACAGTTTCCCCCACTTCCCTCAAGCAGAGCACGCGGTGCATAGCCAGCCGTTCGATTTACTGTATGTTATTCGCTCCGATCGCGAAGACGTGAATCATATTTTTGCGCAAAGCGTACTACACATGCTTAATGGTATGGTGGAGCTGGTGGCCCATGTGCGAGCCTTTCGTTTTTTAGATGGCCGTGACTTTAATGGCTTTATTTATGGCGCCGATACTCCCCGTGGACGTACTAAAAGAGAAGTCGCTTTGGTGCACAACCCCAATGCCGCAGATCACCTCGGTAGCTACATTCACGTTCAACGAGTTAAGTTTGATTTAATGCGCTGGCAAGCGCTGTCGCTCGCTGAGCAAGAGCAACTGATGGGCCGAACTCGCCTCGATAATGACTTACTGTCCGAGCCGAGCGAGTTTAACCATGCGCAAGCAACAGAACTGAAAGATCAGCAGGGTAAACCTCTATTACTGAATCAAAGCATGCCCTTTGGCGATGTCTTTGAACAAGGCAGCCTGTATATGAGCTGCAGTGCCCGAGGCGATGCCTTTGCAGAGGTATTACAAAGTCGCCTAGGGGAGGGCCAGCGCTACGATCCTATTTTGGATTACAGCAGTGCCGACATGGGCTCCGCGTTTTTCGCGCCATCCTTGGAGTTTTTAACCGTGATGGCAAAAATGCCGGAGTGATCCGAACCCGTATTGGTTGCGGGATCAGACGTTATCAAACAGAGTTTTGACTTTGTCGAGGGTAACGTCAATTTCCGAAATTTTCGCAGGTGCGATAAAAATGGTGTCATCACCAGCAATGGTTCCCAATACCCCATCTGCGGTGCCTAGTGAGTCTAGTAATCGAGCGATTAGTTGCGCGGCTCCGGGGCTGGTGCGAATAATGATCATCATTTCATTGTGCATGATGTCAACCACAAGCTGGCGCAGTGGGCTTTTTGCCGTGGGTACACTCATTTCTGCAGGCAGGCAATAAACCATTTCTTGTTTGGCGTTGCGGGTACGAACGGCGCCAAATTTGCTGAGCATACGAGATACTTTACTTTGACTGACATTGTCGAAACCTTGCTCTTTAAGTGCTTCAACAATTTCCCCTTGTGAGCCAGAATTTTCTTCTTTTAAAATGGCTTTAAAGGCTTTGATAAGGGCTTCTTGTTTTTCTTGCGCTTGCATAACTTGTCTTCTTCTACGGCTAATCTTTAAATTCTACACAAAAGCGCCGAAATACCCAACACCGTATCCAGACTCAGCGTACCTAGTTTATCGCTGTAAAGCGCGAAGTGTCACGATCTTTACACTTTTGCTTAAGACATTAGTCAAAAAATCTCGAAAATAAGCGCGATTAATTTGTGTTTACTAGCGCTTTTCATTATCTTTACTGCACACTCAATTCCACCTTCAAATTATGGAGAATTCACATGAAAGTTGCTGTATTAGGTGCCGCTGGCGGTATCGGTCAAGCTCTATCTTTATTGCTAAAAAACGGTCTTCCAGCTGGCTCTGAGTTAGCGCTTTATGACGTTGCACCGGTTGTACCGGGTGTTGCAGTTGACTTATCTCACATCCCAACTGCGGTGAAAGTAGCAGGTTACGGTAAAGACGACCTAGACCCTGCGCTTGCTGGTGCTGATGTGGTACTTATTCCTGCAGGTATGCCGCGTAAGCCGGGCATGGACCGTGCGGATCTATTTAATGTCAATGCGGGCATCATCAAAACGTTGGCAGAAGGCATTGTTAAAAACTGTCCGAAGGCCCTTGTTGGTGTGATCACTAACCCAGTAAACGGCACGGTTCCAATCGTTGCTGAAGTATTCAAAAAAGCAGGTACTTATGACCCAGCTCGCGTATTCGGTGTAACGACACTTGACGTTATCCGTGCAGAAACTTTCATCGCTGAGCTAAAAGGCCTAGACGTGTCTGAAGTGAAGATCCCTGTTATTGGTGGTCACTCAGGTACAACGATCCTTCCTCTGCTTTCTCAAGTTGAAGGCGTTGAGTTTACTGATGAAGAAGTTGCGGCACTCACAACGCGTATCCAAAACGCTGGTACTGAAGTGGTTGAAGCAAAAGCCGGTGGCGGCTCTGCGACGCTTTCTATGGGTGCAGCAGCAGCGCGTTTCTGCTTCTCTCTAGTGAAAGGCCTACAGGGTGAAGAAGTACTAGAGTACGCTTATGTACAAGGTAACACTGGCGACGCTGAGTTCTTCGCACAACCAGTTGTACTTGGTAAAAATGGCGTAGAAAAGCTTCTACCTTACGGTGAGCTAAGCGCGTTTGAGCAAAAAGCAAAAGACGACATGCTAGCGACACTAGAAAAAGACATCAAAGAAGGTGTTGATTTCATGGCATAATTGCCAAATCGATACAAAAAACCAGTCATTTCATATGAAGTGACTGGTTTTTTTATGTCTTGAGCACGAGTGACTATTGCCACTCGAGTATTAGTGCAGAATACGGGCTCGAATAGTGCCCTCAACGGCACTGAGTTCTTTCAATGCCACCTCTGAGTGGTCACTGTCGACATCAATAACCACATAACCAATGGCATCGTCGGTTTGCAGATACTGCGCCGCAATGTTGATACCATGCTGGGCAAACGCTTGGTTAATTTGCGTTAATACGCCTGGGCGGTTTTCGTGCACGTGCAACAAGCGGCTACGATTAAGTAGCTCTGGCAGCGACACTTCTGGGAAGTTAACCGCAGTAACGGTTGAGCCGTTATCAGAGTACTTAGCCAGCTTACCGGCTACTTCAATACCGATGTTTTCTTGTGCTTCTTGGGTTGAGCCGCCTACGTGTGGGGTTAAGATGACATTGTCAAACTCACGAAGCGGCGAGACAAATTCTTCATTGTTTGATTTTGGTTCCACCGGGAATACGTCAATGGCGGCGCCAGAGAGCTTTTTATTGGCTAAGGCGTCGGCCAAAGCATCAATGTCTACCACAGTACCACGAGAGGCATTAATTAAAATGGCGCCTTGCTTCATGACTTCAATTTCCGCCATGCCAATGAGGTTTTTGGTCTGTGGCGTTTCTGGCACATGAAGGCTGATAATGTCGGCGCGTTGCAGTAGCTGAGTCAAGGTTGCTACTTGCGTGGCGTTACCCAGTGTTAGCTTGTCTTCAATATCGTAAAACTCCACCTTCATACCGGTGTGCTCAGCCATGATCCCAAGCTGGGTACCAATGTGGCCATAACCGATAATGCCTAGGGTTTTACCACGGGCTTCATACGAGCCCTCTGCGGATTTATCCCACTCACCACGGTGCGCTTTGGCATTGCGCTCTGGAATACGGCGTAACAGCAGTAAAATCTCACCTAACACCAGTTCAGCCACCGAGCGAGTGTTTGAAAATGGCGCATTAAATACGGCAATACCACGGCGCTTAGCGGCATCCAAGTCGACTTGGTTGGTGCCAATACAAAAACACCCCACCGCAACCAGCTTTTCGGCATGGGCTAAGACGTTTTCACTCAGGTGGGTACGAGAACGAATACCAACAAAGTGAGCGTCTTTAATGCGTTCGATGAGCTCAGCCTCGGGCAATGAGGTTTTCACGTATTCAATGTTGCTATAGCCATTACGTTTAAGTGTTTCTACGGCACTTTGGTGCACACCCTCTAACAACAAAATGCGAATTTTATCCTTTGCTAACGAAACCTTGCTCATCTGTACTCTCACTAGTTAATTTTTGGCCCCTCTGGGGTACCTGTTATGACAATATCGGCGCCACGTTCGGCAAATAGGCCATTGGTGACAACTCCAACGATTTGGTTAATCTGCTTTTCCAGCGACTTGGCAGCGTCAATACGTAAGCCATGCACATCTAAAATGACGTTACCATTGTCGGTTACCACCCCTTGGCGATAAACCGGATCGCCACCGAGCTTCAGTAGCTCGCGCGCGACGTAGCTGCGTGCCATTGGGATCACTTCCACTGGCAATGGAAATGCTCCTAAATCGTTCACGTGCTTGCTATCGTCAACGATACAAACGAATTTCTTTGCTACAGCGGCAACAATCTTCTCGCGAGTCAGGGCGGCGCCACCGCCTTTAATCATTTCGTTGTTGGCGTTAATTTCATCAGCACCATCAACATAAACGGCCAGCTCAGACACGTCATTTAATTCAAATACCTCAACACCTAATTGTTTTAGCTTTTCGGTTGAGGCTTCAGAGCTTGATACCGCGCCTTTAATTTTGTCTTTAATACTGCCTAAGGCATCAATAAAGTGGTTTACCGTAGAGCCAGTGCCAACCCCGACAATGGTATTTTCTTCGACATAATTAAGCGCCGCCCAGGCCGCAGCTTTTTTCATTTCATCTTGAGTCATAACGCCACACATTGGTTGTCTAAAAGTGATGGTCAGTATAACGCAATCCGAATTGCAGCGGCAGAGAAAAACGCGCTATTTGTCACCGCGCTGAGCTTGCAGTCTTTACTGGCTACCAGCGATACAGCTGGCTAGGCGTCAGTATCTGCGGTAGAGGCACATCCCACGCCGCGGCGGGAAGCTTTGCTACCTTCTGACAATCATGGGCTAAACCAATTAACTGCGGCTTGCTGCGCTGTTGCTGGTAGTGTTGCGCCAGCGTTCTGTCGTAGTAGCCGCCACCCATCCCAAGGCGGTTGCCTTGCTGATCAAATGCCACTAACGGCATTAGCAAAAAATCTAAGCTGTTAAGTGGTGCTACGCCTGTGCAATCCAACTTAGGTTCCAAGATAGCATAGCGATTTAGCTTCATGGGTGAGTTTTTTTCATACTTTTGAAAGAGCAAATTTTGCTGGTTAAAGGGGTGGATTATGGGCAGGAAAAGCTGATGGTTTTTATTCCAAAGTTCCTGAATTAAAAGGGATGTATCGAGTTCGCCATCGTTTTGCAGATAGAGCCCTATACGGGCTTTTTTAGGGAGGTTTATATATTGAAAAAAATTAATACTTAATTGCTGAGCAGCCTGTTGTTGTTGCTGGGAAGTCAGTGATTTTCTTGACTCCCTGACGGTTTTTCGGATTTCACTACGTTGATTATGAATTTTATTAATGTGGGTATTACTTTTACTCATTACATGCCAAGCCACTCAGGGAAAAACAAGCCGACGCCTAAAATAATAAATAAGATCACCAGTACTGCCAGTAAGTAATACAGCCAGGCTTTGGATTTTGTCGGGGGGGTCGGTTCAAAGTCGAACTCATCAAACAGCTCTTTTGATTCCCACTCGTCTTCTGACTCTTCGGCCACTTCTTCATGACCTTGATAGCCAATGCGAGACTCTATGTCTTCAAGGCGTTCTTCAATTCTAATTAGGCTACTGGTGATATAGTCCAGCGCCTCAAAAACGCGCTCTTGTTCAGCGCTTTGTGACTGTGGGGGGGGTGATTGAGCTTGCAACTTAGCACTAATGCCAACACTGGCAAGTAACTTAACCTGCTTTAATGCTTTGCTTTTATCAGCGGGGGCAAATAATGGTTTGCCCTTATAGAATTGCTCGATTTTGTTGACCGAGGTTTTTAGCTTTTCTGCCAGTGTGGTGGCGGCGGTTTGTGGATCACGGCCTTGTGCCATACCGGCAAAAACCACTTTAAATTGCTCACTCATAGCAACTACCTAGCTCAATTATGGTTATTAATGAGTATATCTAGATTATACCTAACTGCAGAGTGATTAAAGGAATTTCTTGTTTTGGCTGGGCTGAAGTAGCGGGGAAGCGGTAACTCGCCTCCCCAAATAACGCTTAATAAAGGGCTGACTGACCTTTATCTGGAATGGTATTTAAGATGAATTCCCGCAGGTCATCGTTTGATTTGCGTAGATCTTCATGACGTAAATACATCATATGACCAGAGCGGTAGCCTTTAAAGCTAAGGCGGTCACGCATTTTGCCACTGGGGTCGAGTTGCCACATATTGTATTTAGCATCAAAGTAGTTGGTGGCGCCATCATAATAGCCAGATTGGATCATCACATTAAGGTAAGGGTTTTGCGCCATAGCCAAGCGTAGCTGCTCGCCTACGTTGTTATTACTACGATCCCAAGGGTGAACTGGGCCAAACATATTGTATTTAACGTCTGTTTTATAGTTTAACTCGGCGTTAAAGTAGTGATTGATAGCTGGTGTGAATGAGTGTAGCCATGAAGTGAGCTCTGGCCAGTAATCAGGACGGTTACCTGCATCGCGTTTATCAATTCCCAAGTAGCGCGAATCCAAGCGTCCTAGGGTATAACCACGATCACGCAGTAACTCTTTCCAAAATGCCGAAGTTGGAATGTCGAGATTATTTTGCGCGACAAATTGCTCGCTTAAGCCGCTGTATTTAGCCACCGCCTTAGTAACCGCTTGCCTTTCTTGCTCGCTGATAAAGGCACCTTTAGCTAACGCAGGTAAATAGCTGTCGATAGTGTAACTTTCGACTTCCTCAAGCACCTCTAATAGGTCTTTGCTTTGTAACTCGTTGGGCAGGGCTTTATGGTACCAAGCCGCGGCGGCATAATAAGGTAGACGGTTGGCGGCTTTTACCGGACCCTCTCGTTTAATGCCAATGTCCGTCGGTGATACCAGAACCACACCATTTAAATACAGCCATTGATTGTTTTGCATGGCATGAGCTAAGCCAGATACTCGGGTCGTACCATAGCTTTCGCCAATCAGGTATTTTGGCGATAGCATGCGTTGGTTACGGTGAATAAAGGTATTCAGCCATTCAGCCAAATACTTGATATCTGCATTGACGCCAAAAAACATGTCTTTTTGTTGTGCTTTGCTGGGATACTCGCCATCTTCGTTTTTCAGCACCCGTGAATAACCTGTATTGACCGGGTTGACGAAAACGATGTCAGCCACGTCTAGCACAGAGTATGGGTTATCTTTTAGCCCATAAGGTTGTAATGGGTAGCCTTCGTCATCAATTTTTAATACCCGTGGTCCAGTATAGGCAATGTGCATCCATACTGAAGCTGAGCCTGGGCCACCATTGAAAGAGATCAGCAGTGGGCGTTTGCTCATGTCTTTGACTTTGCTGCGCTTGTAGTAGGTGTAGTGCAGGGTCGCCACGGCATCGCCGTCATCATTCCATACTGGTTGAGTACCGGTAGTGGCGGTGTAACTGATCCGTTCGCCGTTGATTTCAGTACGATGTTCAGTTGTTATTTTGTGATCTATCTCAATCGCTCGCTGATGTTCGTCTGCTAAACTAGGTACAGATAGCAAAGAGCAGCTGACGAGTAATAATGGCAGAAGTTTTTTCATTATTCCCTCGGTGTTTGTTATGTTATTTACGCATTAAAGAGGGATTTTGCCTGAATTTCAAAGTCATTGAGATAAAACCAACAAAATAGACGGCAGGAATGGCGTTAATAAGGTAACTTGTTTCCTTAAATTGCAACGCAATTGGTTTTTTTTAGCGCAGATTTCGCGTATATTTAATACTTATGTTCGTAGTAATAAAGTATTTAGCCTCGTTAAATTCTTGTTTCACTGCTTTATCGTAGTATAGGTAATCGATCCCATTTATTAGCGCCTGTTGGTAAGCACACATAACAAACTGTGTCACACATCAATTAAAGCCATACGTTAACCCTTGGCTCTGCTTATGATGTGTTTGCTCCCGCCAAACCTGCTGATTAGATGACATGATCGATAAAAGAGATTTCACTCCATGCAAAGAGTTTTAATTGTTGAAGACAGCAAAGTGGTGCAACAGGTGTTGCGGCACCTCACCGCACTGCACCTAGATGTCGAAATTGATTTTGCTTGGTCACTCAAGGAAAGTAAGGCCTTTTTAGCCCAGCACCAATATACCTTAGCGCTGGTGGATTTAACCCTGCCCGATGCCATGGATGCCGAAGTGGTGCAGCTTACCCTCAGTCATGATATTCCCACGGTGGTGTTGACCTCAAAAATCGACGAATACAGCCGTCAGCAAATGCTGGAGATGGGGGTGGTTGACTATGTCATTAAAGATAACCGTGATTCATATTTATATGCCGTCAAATTAGCCTCACGCTTACTGCGCAACCAGGGCTGTAAGGCTTTGATAGCTGATGATTCGGTCATCAGTCGTGCGGTGATGCGACAAATGTTAGAGAAGCAGTTATTTACGGTACTAGAAGCCGAAGACGGTGAGCAAGCGCTAGAAATGCTGAGCGCAGATCACGACATCAAACTGTTGCTCACCGATTTTGCTATGCCCACCATGGATGGCTTTGAGCTGGTGAAGTCGATCCGTAATAGCCGTGGTCGAGACGAACTCGCTATTATCGGTTTATCTGGTGCAGGAAGCCACGGTTTATCCGCTAAATTTATCAAGTACGGGGCCAATGACTTTTTAGCTAAGCCCTTTATGAATGAAGAGTTCCATTGCCGAATTATGCAAACCATGGAACAGCTGAACCTAATTGCAGAAATAAAAGAGTATGCGCACCGTGATTACCTAACGGGGCTTTATAACCGCCGCTATTTTTGTCAACAGGCAGAGCGACTGATAAAAGCCAAGCCCAGCCAGTATATTCTCGCACTGCTTGATCTTGACCACTTTAAAGCAATCAACGACCGTTTTGGTCATGAAAGTGGCGATGAAGTGTTAAAGCAAGTCGCCGATTTATTGCGCAGCGCGTTTGGGCACTACGTGGTTGCCCGTATTGGCGGCGAAGAGTTTGCTTTGCTCATTCCTAGTGCCGATATGGCAGTGGCGACACAGATGCTAGAGGACTTTCGTAAGCGACTGGCTGAGCAAGCCTTTAAGCTGGTCGAAGGCAATCACCATTGCACCATCAGTATTGGTCTGGCTGCTTGCCAAACTAAGAGCTTAAGTGAAGTGATGCGCAAAGCCGACAAAGCCCTATATCAAGCAAAAGAGCAACAAAGAAACTGCGTTATGGTGCATTAATCATTTGCCGTGATTGCAACGCACCAAAGCAGTTCAGCGCTCGGAACAATGCACCTATATGGTGCATTTTTTATGCATTTTATTCTTTCGATATTTATAACCCACTGTAAATAAACAAGTAAAAAGGTTGGCACAAAGGTTGGATTACTGCTCTTAACAGGATCAACTGTCCTAAGGGGACTCAGCATGAAAATGATAAGTGCAATAATAAAACCATTTAAGCTTGATGAGGTACGTGAGGCGCTCGCCGATCTCGGGATCGAAGGGATGACTGTGGTAGATGTTAAAGGGTTTGGTCGTCAACGCGGCCATACCGAGCTTTACCGCGGCGCTGAATACCAAGTTGACTTTATTCCAAAAATAAAAATCGAAATCGCCACCTTAAGTGAAAACGCCGAGCGCGTGGTAGAAACACTGACCAAAGCAGCGTATACCGGCAAAATTGGGGACGGCAAAATCTTTGTATACGACCTAGATCAAATCGTTCGGATCCGCACTGGCGAATTCGACGAAGCGGCAATTTAAGGGGTGACCGAACGATGGAAAACACAATAGTAGAATTACAATTTTCGTTAAACACGTTTTACTTTCTTATTTCTGGGGTGCTAGTGATGTGGATGGCAGCGGGTTTTGCCATGTTAGAAGCTGGCTTAGTGCGCTCAAAAAACACCACTGAAATTCTTACCAAGAACGTTGCCCTGTACGCCATCGCTTGTACCATGTATTTACTGATTGGTTACAACATTATGTATGTCGATAACGCCGAAGGTGGAGTCTTACCCAGTCTTGGCGCGTTAATAGGTAGCCCGTCAGCCGATGCCGATCATGCATTGCAATCGGACTTTTTCTTCCAAGTGGTGTTTGTTGCCACAGCCATGTCGATTGTCTCAGGGGCAGTCGCCGAGCGCATGAAACTGTGGGCCTTTTTGGTTTTTTGCGTGGTATTAACCGGCTTTATTTACCCACTTGAGGGTTATTGGACGTGGGGCGGTGGCTTCCTTGCTGAACTGGGTTTTGTTGACTTTGCCGGCTCTGCAATTGTGCATGGTGCGGGTGCAGCCGCGGCGCTTGCAGGGGTGCTGCTGCTGGGGGCTCGTAAAGGAAAATATGGCAAAAATGGTGAAATCTACCCAATCCCGGGCTCTAACATGCCTCTGGCGACGCTGGGTACATTTATCTTGTGGATGGGCTGGTTTGGTTTTAACGGCGGTTCGCAGCTGTTCTTGGCAGATAAAGAAAATGCCATTGCAGTAAGTCAAATTATGTTGAATACCAATGCCGCTGCAGCAGCAGGCGCTATCGCAGCATTACTAGTATGCAAATTGATGTGGGGCAAAGCGGATTTAACCATGGTCTTAAACGGCGCCTTGGCTGGGCTGGTTACTATTACCGCTGAGCCGGCTTCCCCAACGCCAATTCTAGCTTGTATTTTAGGTGCTTTAGGTGGGGCATTAGTGGTATTTAGCATTGTCGCTCTGGATAAAGCAAAAGTAGATGACCCGGTAGGGGCTATTTCAGTGCACGGTGTGTGTGGTGCTCTTGGGGTAATGATGGTGCCATTTTCTAATGCTGATGCCACCTTCCAAGGTCAAGCCGTTGGCTTAGTAACGATTTTAGGCTTTGTTTTCGTCGCTTCCTACATTGTTTGGAGTGTACTGAAAGCCACTATGGGGATCCGCGTGGGTGAGGAAGAAGAGCTCAGTGGTATGGATCAACATGATTGTGGCGTCGATGCCTATCCCGAGTTCGTGACAGTTCGCGGACAGTAGTAACTGCATTACAGCAATTGGCTTTCGGTCAATATTGTAAAATTCTCGTTGTCTAAACCAAGTGGGCGCTCAGGTGCCCACTTTTTTGTGCTTTCAGCAGTTGTTAATTTACGATACCCTACCATCTGGCAATGATTGATGTAGTTTTAGTTGGACCATGACGGATAAAAATAATCGTAACAGCAAAAAAAAGCCAAGCAGTAAAGCTAAAACCCCACGAAAAAAAACCTCCAAGCAAACCACTCCGTCGCGGCTACAACGAGCTAAAAGCCGAGCTTTAGGTGCTATCTGGTCGTTTTGTTGGAAGGGCAGCATTGCCGCGCTGTTTTTAGTCGCCATCTATGTCATTTACCTAGACGCCAAAATCAGCCGTCAGTTTGAAGGCAATAAATGGGAGCTGCCGGTTCAGGTCTATGCCCGGGCAATGGCATTTTCGCCGGATCAGTTTCTTAATGAAGATGAAGTGCTGTGGGAGCTGGAGCGTTTAAACTACTCCTTAGTAAACCGCATTAGCCGCACCGGTCAGTATACTGTGCAAGGCCGTACGATTACCATTTATCGTCGTGCCTTTGAGTTTTACGATGGCCCTGAAACGGCACAAATATTTACCCTTAATTTTGCTGGCAAAAAGCTGGCAAGTATCGTTGCTGCCGATGGCAGGCGCATTAACCGTGCCCGATTAGAGCCCGTGCAGATCGCCCGTATTGGCAATGAAACCCGCCAAGACAGAGAGTTTGTGCCACTGGAAAAGTTTCCGACCATTTTTAAAGAAACCTTATTGGTGGTGGAAGACCGCGGCTTCTACGAACACCACGGTGTCTCACTATGGTCCATCATGCGCGCCTTATATGCCAACATCAAAGCGGGTAGGACGGTACAAGGGGGGAGTACTTTAACGCAACAACTGGCTAAAAACTTCTACCTCACCCGCGAGCGTTCACTGGTGCGGAAAATAAATGAAGCCTTTATCGCCTTAATTTTAGATTTTCGTTACAGCAAAGATGAGATTTTAGAAGCCTATTTAAATGAGGTGTTTGTTGGTCAAGCCTATAACCAAGGCGTGCATGGTATGGGGCTGGCGGCAGAGTTTTACTTTGGTAAACCGGTCGATGAGCTGGAGTTTGATCAAATTGCCATGTTGGTCGCTATGGTCAAAGGGCCCTCGTATTACAATCCCAGAAGATACCCAGAAAGAGTGATGGAGCGTCGTGACCTGGTATTACGGCTGATGGTGGAAAACGGCTTAATTTCAACCCCTGAATACCGTGCTGCGCTGGAAAGACCGATTGCTGTAAAACCGCTGAAAGCCAGCCGCTTACAGTCTTTTCCTGGCTACCTTGAGCTGGTGAATCGTGAACTTGAAACCATTATCCACGATGATGAAGTCGTCGATTCCGGGCTGAGAATATTTACCTATCTTGATTTGCAAAAGCAAGCGGCCATGGAAGATGCCGTGAAAAAGGGCTTACCTTATCTTGAGCGCCGATTCCAAACCGAAGAGCTGGAAACGGCGATGTTATCGGTTAATGTGAAAAAGGCTGGGGTATCGGCGCTGGTGGCAGGGCGGCAGTTAAAGTTTTCAGGATTTCACCGCGTATTAGACACCAAACGAAATATTGGCTCTTTGGTTAAGCCTGCGATTTATTTATCGGCTTTGAGCAATCCTAATTTTCATCTAGGTATGCTGCTAAACGATAACCCAATCCAAGTCACTGATAGTTCAGGGCAAGTGTGGTCGCCCAGCAATTTTGATAACCAGTATCGTGGACAAATTCCGATGTATGAGGCATTCAGCCGCAGCATTAACATTCCGGCGGTGAACTTAGGCTTGGAGCTGGGAGTAAGCCGTGTGGCAGAGACCCTCAACAACCTTGGGGTTTCTGACTCCATTCCACTCTACCCATCCTTATTACTGGGAGCGCTTGAGCTGTCGAGCTTGGAAATGGCCGAAGTATATACCACCTTGGCCGCCGATGGCCGTCATAGCGAATTGACCAGCGTCATGGCCATTACCGACTCTGTGGGTAACGTGGTCTATGAGCATCAGGTAAGCAAACGGCAACGGCTAGACAGTGAAGCGGTTTACATGACCAAATATGGCATGAAAAGAGTGACTAAAAAAGGTACGGCAAAGCGCTTAAACTTACATTTCCCCTCGGTGCAACTGGCGGGGAAAACAGGCACCAGCAATGACTTACGTGACAGTTGGTTTGCTGGGTTTGACCAAAATACCGTGACCGTAGCTTGGATTGGTCGTGACGACAATAAGCCCACCGGCTTAACCGGCAGCACCGGTGCCTTAGAGCTGTATATCCGTTACCTTAAGCCGCTTAATCCTCAGGCCATCGTAGATGAGCGACCCGAGTCTATTCGTTGGGCGTTTTTCAACCCGCAAACTGGCAAACAAGCCGCGCCCAGTTGTGGCCCGGTGATCCAGCTGCCTATTCGAGCCAGCTTGTTTGAACCTAGGCCGCGTTGTAATTAATCTTTGTAGCAGTGGAGTATTCTTCACGGCAATAAAAAAGACCCATAACGGGTCTTTTTTAGCGTATAAGCGAGAAAAAAGCTTATAGTTTAGCGAAGGCGTTTTTAGCCGCTTCGATGGTCTTCGCTATTTCCTCATCACTGTGCATGGTGCTAATAAAGCCGGCTTCAAATGCTGAAGGTGCTAGATAAACGCCTTCATCTAGCATCAAGTGGAAGAACTTTTTAAAGCGCTCTAAATCACACTCCGTCGCTTGCTTGTAGCTGGTGACTTTTTCAGCATCGGTAAAGAAGAAACCAAACATGCCACCGGCGTAGTTGGTGGTTAAAGGAATGCCAGCGGCATCCGCTGCGGCTTGGAAGCCCTCACACAGCGCTTTACTCTTGGCTTCTAGCTCAGCATGAAGGCCTTCTTCAGATAATAACTCCAGTGCCGTCAGACCTGCTGCCATGGCAATGGGGTTACCCGATAGTGTACCGGCTTGATACACCGGGCCTGTAGGGGCAATGTGATCCATGATCTCGTTTTTACCACCAAAAGCGCCTACCGGCATGCCGCCGCCAATGACTTTACCTAAACAGGTAAGATCCGGAGTGATATTGTAGTATTGCTGTGCACCACCTAAGTCAACGCGGAAACCCGTCATCACCTCATCGAAGATCAGCACGCTTTGGTTGTCAGTACAGATCTCACGTAAGCCTTCTAAAAAGCCTGGAACGGGTGGAATACAGTTCATGTTGCCAGCAACCGGTTCGATGATGACACAGGCAATTTCATCTTTATATTGTTCGAAAATGGCTTTTACTTCATCCAGATCATTAAATGATACGGTTAAGGTGTGCTTAGCAAAGTCAGCCGGAATGCCCGGTGAGTTAGGAACCCCCATAGTGAGTGCCCCTGAGCCTGCTTTAACTAGCAGGGCGTCGGCATGGCCATGGTAACAGCCTTCGAATTTCAAGATTTTATCACGGCCAGTATAACCACGAGCCAGACGAATGGCGCTCATGGTGGCTTCTGTGCCGGAACTTACCATGCGGACTTTTTCAATGGATGGCACCAAGGCTTTGACTTTTTCGGCCATTAAAATTTCGGTCTCAGTGGGCGCACCATACGAAAGGCCATTTTCAACGGCCTCGAGAACGGCTTGCTTAATTTTAGGGTGGTTATGACCTAAGATCATCGGGCCCCACGAGCCAACATAGTCAATATAGGCTTTGCCGTCAGCGTCATAAGTGTGTACGCCCTCGGCTTTAGTGATAAACAGTGGCGTGCCACCAACACCATTAAAAGCGCGGACAGGTGAGTTAACACCACCAGGAATAGAGTCTTGAGCTCGTTTGAATAGGTCTTGACTGATAGTCATTGTTGGTCCTTTTTAGCTGTCACGTTTGCGGCTAAACCAAGGTACATCGACCTCGTATTTTTCCACTTGGTTTTCAACACCTAGCGTTAAGGCAAATAATGCCATACGGATCAGAACGCCATTTTGGACTTGGCGGAAAATCGCTAGGTTGTCATTGTTATTAAGATCGTTATCCAGTTCATTGGCATCACTACGGCTGTCGCGAGGTAGCGGGTGCATCAGCACTGAGCTGGGCTTACAGTGGGCGTCATAAATCGCTTGGCTGATACGAAAGCCACCACGGTAGCGGTTTGCTTCCTCTTGCGATGGAAAGCGCTCTTCTTGGATCCGAGTTTGATAGACAATGTCGGCAGCAAGATTGCCTTCCATTTTTGACACCACCTCGATTTGGTGCCCTGCGTTAGCCACCACATCAAGAATGGATTGTGGCATTTGTAGGCCGTCCGGCGCCACCATGGTAAAACGGATGTTGTTGTAGTGACTGAGTAACTTCGACAAAGAGTGCACAGTGCGGCCATACTTTAAGTCGCCGACTAGAGCAATGTGCATGCCGTCGATGCCAGAGCCATAGCGGCCAAGCTCTCTATCAATGGTAAGTAAATCGAGTAATGCTTGGGTCGGGTGTTCGTTGGGGCCGTCACCACCGTTGATAACCGGCACATCTGAACCGGTTGCAAACTCAGCGACGGAGCCGGCGTCTGGGTGGCGCATGGCAACGGCGTCAGCATAGGCTGAAATCACGCGAGCGGTATCATAAAGCGACTCGCCCTTTGCCAGTGCCGAACTTTGCATGCCGGTGGTTTCACGCACTAGGCCGCCTAGTAAATTAAAAGCGGTGCCAAAACTTACTCGTGTTCTGGTGCTTGGTTCAAAAAATAAATTGGCTAAAATCGCCCCCTCTAATACGCGAGTGCGCTTTTGCTTCTTGGCGTAGGGTTCCATTTTTTTAGCGATGGAGAAGATGTGTTCAATGGAATCTCTGTCGAGTTGGTTAACAGAGAGAATGTTTTCACCTTGGAAACTGAACATGTGGCGATTCCTAAAGACAAATTGATAACCGGGTTGCGCAGTCGCTCACCCAACCAGATAACACGCAGATAGTGAGCGGTTATTGGAGCGACATTATAGCACGGTTACAGCGCAGGTTTTAAGACTGCAAGAAAGACTATTGCTAAAAGAATCAGCACCGGGAATTCATTAAAAAAGCGGTAGAACTTATCACTACGACGGTTACGGTCATGTTTAAAGTCGGCCAGTAACTTGAAGCAATAGCCGTGGTAGAGGTAGAGCAAGATCACTAACACCAATTTATAGTGAAGCCACATGCTATGGCGAAACCATTCGCGACCATATTCGGTAATCATTAACACACCAAACACCGCTGTTAAAATGGCAAATGGTGTAACAAAGTAAAGTAAGCGCCGCTCCATGATTTTCAGCATGGAACTACACGACTTTTCTTCCGTCATGGCATGGTAAACAAATAATCGTGGTAGATAAAAAATGCCGGCAAACCAGGCAATCATAAAAAATAAATGTAAGGCTTTATAGGTCAGCAAAAGGCTCATGATGTTTTCCAATGGTTATTAGGGTGCACACACCGGGCACCTTGTTATATATGGTTCTTGGTTACAGTAAACTATTACGAATAGTGAGAATATGACGGATCTGATCCCACCGTAACAATCCTAAAATTTGTTGCTCATCTTTTTGGTTGTAAATATACACCGCCCCAGAGCGTTTATCTTTTAAGATATCAAACGCATCGGCTAAGGTGGCTTGAGTGCTCAAGCCTTGTAACTCAATATAAGAAACAGAAACACTGCCTTCGGAAACCAAGTTTAAGTCGTACTCTGCCAGTCGATAGCCTTGTTGTTCATCAAATACGATGAGTGGCGTTTGACTGTCGACGGCAGCCAGGGTTTCTTTGATTTGCTCTTTGTCATCGGAGTAGAGCAGTTTAAAGTGCTCATCCATTTCATCCATGATGCCGACTTTTTGTAACGCTTCTTTGGCTGGCGAAACTTGATAGGGGAGACCCTGAAAATCGAGCTGCTGCAAAAAGATAGAGCGATTACCAAAGACCTGCAAGGCGGTGACATAGGCACTGGTGATCACCAGCATGGCCGGAACAATAATGGTAGGATTAGAGGTTAATTCCATTACCGCGGTTAACGCCGCCAAGGGGGCGTGCAGGGTTGCTGCCAGTAAACCGGCCATACCTAGTACACCATAGGTCCCGGCAACGTCGGTGGCGGGAGTAATATAATGAGCAAAAAACGACATTAACGTGCCCATAATAACCCCGAGGCCGATAACCGGGCCAATTAGTCCACCTGGGATACCAAGCCCGATGGCAAAAATCGTCGCCAGTAATTTGGCAATTAAAATGGTAGTAAGCAGTTGAATGTCATCAGGAGATTCTACCGCTTGGGTAATGGCACTCATGCCCGAGCCCATGGCTTCTGGTGCGGCATAACCAATTAAACCGGCGATCAGTCCTGCTAACAGTAAGCGTGGAAACATGCTAATGGGCTTAAAGGTTTTGATGATCATCATCAAATTTTGATTAAAGGCATAGGCCACCGCCCCAAGCGCTGCGCCACACACAACCAGATAAGGATAATGCCAAAAGCTCAGTGGGGTAATATCTATCAGGGCAAGCTCAGAGCTGTTGCCAAACACATATTGGGTGCTGAGCGCTCCTATCACCGAGGCCAACATAATGGGCACAAAAATATGCACCTTATATTCACGTAACACCACCTCCATAACAAAAATGACGGCGGCCAGCGGGGTGTTGAAAGAGGCTGAGATACCGGCGGCAACACCGCAACCTGCAAGTGTTCTGGCGGCATTTAATGGTAAATGAAGGCGCTCCGAGAGTACGCTGGCTGCCGTCGCACCCATATGCACGGAAGGACCTTCCCGACCAACCGAAAAACCACTGATTAATGCCACGGCACCACCAAAAAACTGGTTGGCGGAGTTCCAAATCGGCATATGGCCATAATGGTGTTTTATACGGTTAATAACATATGGGATGCCAAGGCGATAATGCTTAAAGCCTGTTAAAGCGGCAAAGGTGGCAATTAATAACGCGGCTAATACTGGCAGAAATAAACGGTGTAACTGAGATAATTCAGTAAAGTCATCGCCATGGCTTAAAAAGCTGGCTTGCACCAGTTCAATGGTGAGACGAAAAGCGATAATTAATAGCGCGGCAAGCAAGCCTGCGACTGCACCTAGGAGGCACAGTTGCACTGAGGTTTTAGGTTTTGCGAGACTGCGTCTGAGCGCATCCAATGACATGAGCCGCCTTCCATAACTATCAACCACTTAAGAATAACAAATTTTTTTAATTAAATCCTTGTGCTAAACCAAGTTACTGTTATCAAAACACAGCAATACAGGAATAAAGCACAAACTCGCTTTGCTATACTTGATTAAAATACTCAGGTATTAGATAATTTAGCCATTACAGGATTAGGGGTTTAAATCTATGTCTGAACAGTTACCAATACAGTTTTCCGATGCCGCGGCAAGCCGCGTGAAAGAGCTTATCGAAGAAGAAGAGAACAACGATCTTAAGCTTCGAGTGTATGTCACCGGTGGTGGTTGCTCAGGCTTTCAATATGGTTTTACTTTTGATGAAAAAGTTAATCCAGGTGATTTAGAAATCGTAAAGAACGGTGTCACTATGGTGGTTGATCCAATGAGTATTCAGTATCTTATCGACGGTGTTGTGGATTACACTGAAGGACTTGAAGGCGCGCGTTTCTTTATTGATAACCCCAATGCCACCACCACCTGTGGTTGCGGTGCCAGCTTTAGCGTTTAACTCACGCTTTTAATGATTGAGCCACGATAACTATCGTGGCTTTTTTGTATCTACAACGTGTTACAGCGAGTCAAAGCTACCTGTTACGTACATCATCAACAAAAAGAAACCTAGCACCAAGGTTGAAAAAACCAGAATATAAATGAATCCTCGCTTTCCTTGCTTTAAGGGCACGCCGTTCGCCCGCAGGAAATAGAACCAGCCAAAACACAGCAAAACGGGTAGTAAGAACAGTAATCGCATCATTTCTAGGTCGCCTTATTTTTCACCAGTTAGTCAATGTTAGCCCTAAGTTTTTATTTTTTAAAGAAAAATAATTTATTTCAAATACTGGTACATTTTTTAAAAAATTTGTTAAAGTGTTACAGTGTAATACAGCAAAGTAAAGCGCTTACAGAGACCGAAAAAAAGCAAAAATAAATTAGGTAGTTTAATGGTTTTAGGCTATACCTTATTGGGTACATAGGTACAAGTTAACATTTTATTTTCTTGTAACTATCTCTGTCATCAGTATTGCTGGACAATGAGTACTATACGCTCAGGTTCACAATAGTGATTGCTGTAATGTCTAGAAACTAAATGAGACGGGCATATTTCATTTAGTATTTTTTAAGTTGTTCATCTAGTAGGAGATGTTTAATTATGATGGGTAAAACGGTTTCTTCGGAAGAAAACGGTAAACTAACTAAGTGGCTAAAATCGAAGCGCCATGAAAAAGGCCATACAATGCGTAGTCTGGCGCAAGTGTTAGGCACACCACATTCATTCATCGGTAAAATTGAAAACCAAGAGCGCCGTTTAGATGTGATTGAGTTCTTACGTTACTGCGAAGCTTTAGAAGTAGACCCATATGAAGGCCTACAACTGTTAAAAGAAGAGCAATAAGCGTAAGCTTACAGGTGCAAGGATAGGCACCTCTAGTTTTTATTAGCGTGATACGATTTTTCAATGGCATACAGTTTATGCCGGATCAGATACAAAAACACCAAAGACGGTAACACCATCACCGCAGTCAACGCGAAGAACAGCGCCCAATCTCCTTTTAGCAAGTCATCTATTACAAAGCCACTGTATCCCGATAGTACCGTCCGGCTTAAACTGCCCAGTGAGGCAAGTAGGGCATAGTGGGTTGCGCTAAAGGCGCGATCACAAAGCATAGAAATAAACGCCACCATAGCTACCAATGACCAAGCTTGAGTAAAGCCATCGACCACAATTGCTAACATGTATAGCTCTTCAACAGGGCCTGCAAGCGCAATCCATGAGAACATTAAATTTGAGCCCGCCATGGCCACACCGCTGATAAATAAGCCTTTAACAATACCGTATTTGTGGTTAAACATACTGCCCAAGAAGGCAAAAATAATGGTGATGATACCGGTACCGAGTTTCGAGTATTGGCCTATTTGGGTGTTACTAAAACCGATTTCTTTATAAAACACGATGGACATTCGGGCCAAGAATGCTTCACCAATTTTAAACAAAAAGATAAACGCCAACAGCGCACAAGCGGTTTTCACCCCATTGTTTGCAAAGAAACGCCGAAACGGCTCAACCAAAGTGACCGCCAACCAGGCAAGGGCTTTTTTTATTCTACTATTGGAACCAGATTGGCGTAGCTTTTCTTCGTAACTTGCCTGCAGCTGTGCTTGCACTTGTTCACGGTGTGAGCTGGGCTCTGTGGCCAGCAGAGTCACCAACAGTAGCACTAGCATCATGAGCGCTAAAAGTTGATAAATCAATGGCCAAGTAAAGTCAGGTAAATCCGCAATAAAAAATGGGAGCGCGCCTAATAAGGCGTAGCCAGACCACCACCCTGAAGTAGCCATGGCCGCGGCTGCGGTGGCTTTATCGCTTTCTGATTCAGGGATAATGTCGATGCGATAGGCATCTATAGCAATATCTTGAGTTGCTGAAAATAACGCAATGATGAAGCACAACAAGGCGGCATAGAAGAGGTTGTCTTTGATAGCCAAGCCGGAAAGAAAAAAGGTGGTTATGACAATGGCCAACTGGCAGGTTGCTATCCAGCTGCGGCGCTGACCTAAAAGCCGATACAGGGGTAATTTGACTCTATCTACTAAGGGAGACCAAAGAAAGTTGATGGTATACGCACCATAAACCAGGCCAAACAGCCCAATTGTACTGCGACTTAGGCCTTCGTCTTTGAGCCATGCTGACATCACCGAGCCAATTAATACCCAGGGAAAGCCACTACTCATGCCAAAAGCAAAAATAGTCAATAAGCGTTTGTCTTTGTAATAACTTAAATATTGTGAAAAGCTTGATGATATAAGCATTGAAAGCCAAGGTCCTTGACGGTGAGTAACAGCTTACTCACCATACTATTTTTTTATTGTTGTCACCGAGAGTTTAGTACTCTGGTTGTTTAAGTACATCCACAGAAAGAATAATAATGGGTTCTTTGGGGATAAAGGTATAACCTAGCTTTTCATTGTAACCGGTTTCTACGCGCATGATTTTGTCTAAGGTTTCATACCCTTCAATGACGTTACCAAATACCGCAAACCCCCAATCTTTGCCTGGGTTTAAATGCTCGTTATCGTCCATATTAAAGAAAAACTGACGTGTGGCGGAGTGCGGCTTGTTGTCTTGGTAGGCCATGGCGACGGAGTACATGTCATTTTCTAAGCCATTGCCGCTTTCGTTAAAGATGGCTTCACGCTCGAACATGCCATCGTATTCGCGGTCGTAACCGCCACCTTGAATAACAAAATCTTGGTCGTTGACTTCGTCACGCTCAACACGATGAAAAACCGAGCCATTGTAGTCTTTGTTTACCACATAGGTTAAGAAATTATTGACCGTAATGGGGGCTCGAGAGCGGTCTAGCTCCAGTACGATGGGGCCTTTACTGGTATTAATCTGTACTCGAGGAAATAAATTATTTTTTTGTACAAACTTGCCGCTCATTTCAGCAATGGCGCTACTACTCAGTAATAAGACTGTTAAGCAGAATATTATTTTTTTCATTAGCTTCCTCTTACAAATTTAATTAATTCAGGATCTTGGACAATTCTAGACACCACGTGCTGGGCCAACTGGTTGAGTTGCTGCTCAACGCCAGCCTGGCTGTGTTGCAGAGGCCCTGTCAGGTTGGCGTTACCTTGATACTGCTTTTCAAAGCGGCGTGTGCCCTGAGTAACTCGTACGGTAACTTCGGCGTTGGCCTGACTTTGATGCTGCGATAAAGACTCCGTAATGAGGGCTTTAAAGCGCGTGATATCAACCTCTAGTTGTGTTGCGGCATTGCCTGAAACTTCTGCGCCGTGCGCGACCAGTGCTTGCTGCATAACGTCTTGAAAGTTTAGCGGCAGGTTGGCATCCGGCATATAGAGTGCGGGCTCCTGATCTTCAACCCGAATGGTGTACTTGGTGGTACGCAAGTCATTGACTTGTAGCGCAATTGACAGCGGCAATTGGTTTGAACTATTACCCTGATATTGCGGATGCAAAATAACGTTTCTGGGTGAGCTCGCGCACCCCACAAGTAACATAACAACCACAGCGATTAGTTGCTTTGCAGGCATTGATCAGTTCCTCTTTATTGCACTTAATACGGTAAATTTTTTATTATTCCCCAGCACCTTACAGTTTCCGAACAGACGCTTGAGTTTGTCATCATAGTCTAAGTGACGGTTACCAATAATTCTCAGCTCGCCACCAGAGCGAAGCGCTGCTTTGGCTTGGAGAAACATTTGCCACGCTATATGGTCGGTAATGGCGTTCGCTTGGTGAAAAGGTGGGTTACATAATACTAAATCCACGCCACGGTGCTCAAAGCCAGTTAAACAGTCGTTTTGCACAAACTCACAGTGTTGCAGTCGCTCTGGCAAGTTAGTCATGATGTTTTGCTTGGTGCTGTGTACTGCCATGGCCGACTCATCAATAAAGGTGACCTTGGCATTGGGCATTTTTGCTAGTGTCATTAAACCTATCACGCCATTGCCACAACCCAAATCAATGACATTCAATGGTTTTTTGCCCATTGGCAAGTAATTTAAGAAAAACCGTGCGCCAATATCTAAGGAGTCGCGCGAAAATACATTGGCTTCATTGCTGATAGTGAAGTTGCTTTTCTCTAACGGCCAAGTCACCGGGAACTTACTATCTAACTGTTTGGCTGAAGTTCGACTGAATATAAGCCGCGACTTTTTTACCGCCAAGCTGGTTTTGGGTTCGCTTAAGAAGTGACTGAAACTTTTGAGCGTAGAAGTGTGAATTTCTTTTACTTTACCGCCGGCCAGTACCGGAATATCGGCTTTTAACTGACTCAGGCGTGCCAGTTGTGACTGCAATAGCCCCGCATTTTTAGGCACCTTGAGCAGCACCAAATCAACATCTTGAGGGTAGTCTTGTAAGCTGTCTAATATGTTAAGTTGGTCATCATCAAGACCATTACTGGCAAGGTTGTGACGATAGGCCAAGGTGCTAACATAAGAGTCGGTCACGGCGACGGCCACCTGTGGCGCCAGGGCGCAACAGAGGGCACCAAAACTGTCATTAATAATGAGTATCTTGGTTGCATCGCGATGATGTTCGAAGACATAATCCAACAAATACTCATCGGCAGAATCCCAAGCTTGTAAGCTTCGGTTTTTTTGATCAAGAGGGAAGCGCTCTAGCGTATAAGGTTTCCCTGCAAGAATAGCATCAGTGGTCATAGTCATTATCTATAATAAAAAGCAGCGAGTAGTCTAACATGAGAGCAGCTGGCAACGCACCAGTCTTACCGCCTGGATTTAGTTACCAACCGCAGGCGCTAAGTTTTGACAAAAGCATAGCGCTTTACCAGGCGTTATCGCAATCCCTAGCCTGGCAGCAAAATAGCATTCGTTTATTTGGTAAAAGCCATACTCTGCCGCGCTTAGAGCTGTTTATTGCCGACCCAGACGTGCGCTATAGCTATTCTGGTAAAGTGTTAAACAACGCACCTTGGCCACCGATGTTACTGGGAATTCGTAACACCTTAGAACAGCGCTTTGGGCAGTTATTTAATGCGGTACTGGCAAATTATTATCGCGATGGCCAAGACACCATGGGGTGGCACAGCGATGATGAGCCGGAGCTTGGGGCGCAACCGCTGATTGTGTCACTCTCTTTAGGCGCCAGTCGCAAGTTTAAAATTCGCGATAAACACAGCAAAGCGGTGACCGACCTGATGTTAGAAACAGGCAGTTTGCTGGTGATGCAGGGCAACAGCCAAAGAGATTATCAGCATGCCTTACCGAAACAAGCCAAAGTACATCAAGGTCGTATTAACCTAACATTCCGAAGTGTTGGAAATACATCAGCTTAGGCGTATAGTAACGCCAAGATTGACCAGAGGAGACCTGACAATGTCAATGCAGTCACAGATTTATGACAAGCTTGCAGCGGCGATTGAGTGCAAGCATCTTAACGTAATTAACGAAAGCCACATGCACAGTCGTGGTGAAGAGTCTCACTTTAAGGTCATTGTGGTCAGTGAGTCATTTTTAGGACAACGTTTGTTGCAACGTCACCGTGCCATTAATGAGGCGTTAAAAGAAGAGCTGAGCAATCACATTCATGCTTTAGCGATCCACGCCTATACCCCAGATGAATTTTCTGAAAACCAAGGCCAAGCACCACAGTCGCCGACTTGTATGGGCGGCTCCAAGTTTGACAGTTAAGCCCAGCTAGCTGATCAGATGTGTATTTTTGGCATCTCGCAGTAAACTAGGCGGCAAATTATCGTGACTCGCATAATAAAGCGAGTTGCTACTGTGAAAGGCGGCACGAGTACCACCTTTAACAATATCAAAATCAATGGATAGGATCTCATATGGTCATTAAGCCAAAAATTCGTGGATTTATCTGCACTAACGCGCACCCAGTTGGGTGTGCTGAGCACGTACAAGAGCAAATTAATTATGTAAAACAACAGGGCAAAATTGAAAATGGCCCAAAAAATGTTTTAGTTATTGGTGCTTCAACCGGCTATGGTCTTGCTTCTCGCATTACCGCTGCTTTTGGCGCAGGCGCCAAGACTCTAGGGGTGTTTTTTGAAAAAGAAGGCACAGAAAAGCGCACCGGGTCAGCTGGTTGGTACAACACAGCCGCATTCCAACAGGCGGCAGACGAAGCCGGCCTTTGGTCGAAAAACATCAATGGCGATGCCTTTTCTGACGAACTAAAGCAGCAAGCTATTGAGGTCATTAAGTCAGAGCTTGGTAAAGTGGACCTGGTGATCTATAGCCTAGCTTCACCGCGTCGTAAAGACCCAAAAAGCGAAGAAGTATTTTCATCAACGCTAAAACCGATTGGTTCGAGCATCACCACCAAAAACCTCAATACTTCTAAGCGAGTGATTGATGAAGTGACGGTCGAAGCCGCTAACCAAGAAGAAATCGACAACACCATTAAAGTCATGGGTGGCGAAGATTGGGAGCTGTGGATTGACGCGTTAAAACAAGCCGATGTGCTTGCTGAGGGTTTTAAAACCACGGCCTATACTTATATTGGTAAAGAGCTAACTTGGCCAATTTACGGCCACGCCACGATTGGTAAAGCCAAAGAAGATTTAGACCGCGCTACTCAGGCCATTCGTGCAACCACTGAAAATATTAACGGTGAAGCGTATGTGTCATCGCTTAATGCGGTGGTTACACAGGCAAGCTCTGCGATTCCAATTATGCCATTGTATATTTCTGCACTGTTCAAAGTCATGAAAGGCGATGGCACTTATGAGGGCACTATTGAGCAGATCCACGGTTTATTTACCGAGAATCTCTACGGTGAGTCTCCGCGTTTTGACGAGGGTGGCCACTTATTCCAAAACTACAAAGAGCTCGAAGACGGTGTTCAAGCCCGGGTGCAAACCATTTGGGATACAGTGGATACCGATACCATTGATGAGCTGACCGATTATATTGGCTATCACAATGAGTTTCTAAAACTGTTTGGTTTTGGCGTTGATGGTGTTGACTACGACGCTGACGTTAATCCAGAAGTAAAAATTAATCACTTACTTTAGGCCTAAGCTGTCGCTATGATGAGCGACTCATTAGCCTAAAAAATAGGATGCCGAGTGAACGTGCCGAGGTACTTTTCTCGGCATTTTTGCTTTATTTGGTAATTAATACTTTATCTATCCAACTTTGGTCTATACTGCCAGCAGTGGTTGATTTTTCAACTAATCTAAATCCACGTTAAAGTCGTATTAATTTCATAATTCCACTCGCATACTCAGTACGATTAATGTTAAAATCAGAGAAATATGTGAGGACTTTTATCACGACGCTACTTTTTGTACGCGTTAGGCGGTAATCCGAAGGGGAAAGTTTGGGACCCTAAGCAGGACTCATAACATTGCTCTTTAAACCTAGTACAAATGAGGTGGCGCGTGGTGACAAAAGATAATTTCAGTTTCTTTCCGTTAATGTAATGCAAGTGCGTATGATCAACATAAAAAAAGGTCTGGACTTACCAATCGAGGGCGCACCTCAGCAAGTTATTCATGATGGCCCTGCCGTCAAACGAGTAGCTGTGCTAGGTGAAGAATTCATCGGTATGCGTCCTACCATGCATGTTCGTGTGGATGACCAAGTCAAAAAAGGCCAAGTTCTTTTTGAAGACAAAAAGAACCCAGGCGTCAAGTTTACTGCGCCAGCTACTGGTGTAGTTAAAGAAATCAACCGTGGTGCTAAGCGTGTGCTGCAATCCGTAGTGATTGAGGTACAAGGCGACGAGCAGATCACTTTTGACAAATTCTCGGCTGCTGAATTAAGCAACCTAGATGCGGAAAAAGTGAAGGAAGTGCTAATCGAGTCTGGTCAATGGCCAGCGCTTCGTGCACGTCCATTCAGCCGTGTTGCCGAGCCTAGTGCAAAGCCAAACTCTATCTTTGTAACAGCAACAGATACCAACCCACTGGCAGCCGATCCTGCTGTGATTATCGCTGAAAACGTGGAAGCGTTTGAAGCGGGTCTTGCAGTGGTCTCGCGTCTGACTGAAGGCAAAGTATTTGTGTGTAAGAAAGCCGGTGCTAACGTACCTAGCTCTTCTTTGTCACAAGTAGAAGTACATGAGTTCTCTGGCGTGCACCCAGCAGGTAACGTTGGTACACACATTCACCATTTAGATGCCGTGGGCGCAAACAAACAAGTTTGGCACCTTGGTTACCAAGATGTCATCGCGTTTGGTCAATTGTTCCTAACCGGTGAAATCTATACAGACAGAGTGGTTGCGCTAGCAGGACCTCGTGTTAAGAATCCTCGCTTAGTAAAAACTCACATGGGTGCGTCGCTAACAGATTTAGTTGCAGGCGAGCTTGAAGAAGGTGATAACCGAGTCATTTCTGGCTCTGTGTTAGCTGGTAAAACAGCAACCGGACCTCACGCTTACCTTGGCCGCTACCACAATCAAGTATCTGTGCTACTTGAAGGTCGCGAAAAAGAGCTCTTTGGTTGGATTGCCCCAGGCAGCGATAAATTCTCTGTAACACGTACATTTATCTCACACTTAGCACCAAGTCGTTTGTTCAAAATGACCACATCTACTGGTGGCTCTAAGCGTGCGATGGTACCAATCGGAAACTATGAGCGTGTTATGCCACTCGATATCTTGCCAACACTATTACTACGTGACCTGATTGCAGGTGACTTAGATGGTGCGATTTCGTTAGGTGCATTAGAGCTAGATGAAGAAGATTTAGCACTATGTACTTACGTATGTCCGGGCAAATATGAATACGGTTCAATCCTACGTGATTGCCTGACTACTATCGAGAAGGAAGGTTAAAAATGGCCTTAAAGAAATTTTTAGAAGACATTGAACCTCACTTTGAACCTGGCGGTAAACACGAAAAGTGGTATGCGCTGTACGAAGCAGTAGCGACTATTTTCTATACTCCAGGTTACGTCAACAAAGGTGCAACGCACGTTCGTGACAACATCGACCTAAAACGTATTATGATTTTAGTGTGGATGGCAACGTTCCCAGCGATGTTCTTTGGTATGTTTAACATCGGTCACCAAGCGGCAATGGCGCTAGGTAACGGCTTTGAACTTGCCAACACTTGGCAGGTTGCTATTTTCCAAGGCCTAGGTGGTGAGCTAACTGCTGACTCGGGTTGGGGCGCCAAGATGTTCTATGGTGCGTGCTTCTTCCTGCCTATTTATGCCACTGTGTTTGCGGTAGGTGGTTTCTGGGAAGTGCTATTTGCCTCAGTTCGTAAACACGAAGTCAACGAAGGTTTCTTCGTAACCTCAGTGTTGTTTGCGCTTATCCTACCAGCAACGATTCCGCTGTGGCAGGTCGCTTTAGGTATTACTTTCGGTGTTGTTATTGCTAAAGAAATCTTTGGTGGTACGGGTCGTAACTTCCTAAACCCGGCACTGGCTGGTCGTGCATTCCTGTTCTTCGCTTATCCTGCGGATATTTCAGGTGACACTGTGTGGACAGCGGTTGACTCGTTCTCAGGCGCGACTTACCTAGGCCAAGCAGGCGCGGGTATGCTTGATTACAGCAACATGGACCTATGGTTCAACGCTTTCTATGGCTTCATCCAAGGTTCTATGGGTGAGACGTCAACATTGGCTATCTTACTAGGTGGTTTGTTCCTGATTTACGTGCGTATTGCGTCATGGCGCATCGTACTAGGAACGTTCGTTGGTATGGTAGTGATGTCATTCATTCTTAACGCAATTGGCTCTGAAACAAACGCCGCATTCGCAATGCCTTGGCACTGGCACTTAGTGCTAGGTGGATTTGCATTCGGTATGTTCTTTATGGCAACAGATCCGGTATCAGCGTCTTTCACAGACAAGGGTAAATTCGCCTACGGTGCATTGATCGGTATTATGGTTGTGCTAATCCGTGTGGTTAACCCGGCATACCCAGAAGGCATGATGTTAGCAATCCTTTTCGCTAACTTGTTCGCGCCACTGTTTGACCACTTTGTAATGCAGTCAAATGTGAAGAGGAGATTGGCACGTGTCAACTAATAATGAATCAATGGGCAAAACGCTCGGCGTAGTTGTTGGCTTATGTTTAGTGTGTGCAATCGTAGTATCTTTTGCTTCGGTTCAACTTCGCCCTATGCAACAAGCAAACAAAAACGAAGATATTCAGCGTAATATCTTAGCTGTTGCTGGCTTTGATAAGGTCAAAAACGTTTCTGAGGTGTTTGAGCAAAACATCGAGCCACGTGTTGTGAGCTTAGAAACCGGTGAATTTGTTGAAGGTGTTGAAGCAACATCATTCGACTTTGAAGCCACAAAGTACGATGCGAAACGCAGTAAAAAGCTGTCGAAAGAAGAAGATAAAGCCGGTATTCAGCGCATGACGCACAATTCTCCGGTTTATTTTGCCAAAGACGAGCAAGGTGCTGTAGAGACTATCATTCTTCCTATTCAAGGCTACGGTCTTTGGGGGGTTATGTATGGTTTCCTAGCGCTTGAAGCAGATGGTGAGACAATCAAGTCAATCAACTTCTACAAGCACAACGAAACACCTGGTCTAGGTGCAGAAATTCAGAACCCGAAGTGGACTGCTAAATGGGATGGCAAAGAGCTTCCTATCGACGTAGTAAAAGGCAGCGCAGGCGACAGCGAGCATAAAATCGACGGTCTATCTGGTGCAACGCTAACCTCAAACGGTGTTGACCATACAGTTGATTTTTGGACTAGCGACAAAGCGTTCGGTCCTTTCCTTGCGAACGTACGTAAAGGAGCATTGAACTAATGGCTAATGCAAAAGAAATGAAGGAAGTCTTGTTTGGTCCTGTTTTTGCGAACAACCCGATTGCACTGCAAGTATTGGGTATTTGTTCTGCTCTAGCAGTAACATCAAGCCTTAAAAACGCGCTTATCATGTCAATTGCATTGACATTAGTGTGTGCGTTTTCAAGTTTATTCATCTCGATGATCCGTAACCACATTCCTTCGAGTGTGCGTATCATTGTACAAATGACGATCATCGCCTCTTTGGTAATCGTAGTTGACCAAGTATTGCAAGCGGTTGTTTACTCAACAGCAAAAGAGCTATCAACTTTCATCGGTCTGATCATTACTAACTGTATCGTAATGGGTCGTGCTGAAGCATATGCGATGAAGTCACCACCGGCGATGTCATTCCTTGATGGTATCGGTAACGGTTTAGGTTACTCAATTGTACTACTTACTGTTGGCTTTATTCGTGAGCTATTCGGTGCTGGTACATTATTTGGCGTTGAAATCTTACCACTTATCTCTGAAGGTGGTTGGTATCAGCCTATGGGTCTACTAGTTATGCCATTCAGTTCATTCTTCATCGTAGGTGCATTCATTTGGGCACTACGTACTTGGAAGAAAGACCAAGTAGAAGCGAAGGCATAAGGGGAGAGAGATGGAACAGTATATTAATTTATTCGTTAAAGCCGTTTTCATTGAAAACTTAGCTTTATCTTTCTTCTTAGGTATGTGTACTTTCTTGGCAGTATCTAAGAAAGTAACCACCTCACTGGGCCTAGGTGTTGCGGTAATCGTAGTACTTGGTATTTCAGTACCAGTGAACAATTTGGTTTACCACGCCGTATTGGCTCCAGGGGCACTGGAGTGGCTTGGTTACCCAGATGTGGACTTAAGCTTCTTACGCTTCTTGACCTTTATCGGGGTAATTGCAGCACTAGTGCAAATTCTTGAGATGACACTGGATAAGTTCTTCCCAGCACTGTACAACGCGCTTGGTATCTTCCTACCGCTAATCACAGTAAACTGTGCGATTTTCGGTGCGGTATCATTCATGGTTGAACGTAACTTAAACTTTGGCGAGTCAATCGTTTACGGTTTAGGTTCTGGTGTAGGTTGGGCACTTGCTATCGTATTGTTAGCAGGTATCCGTGAGAAAATGAAATATGCAGATGTGCCAGATGGTTTACGTGGCTTAGGTATTACCTTTGTTACCGTAGGTCTAATGGGCTTCGGCTTCATGTCATTCTCTGGTATTTCACTGTAAGGTAGCGAGGAAACTATACGATGGAAACGATTGTATTAGGCGTAAGCATGTTCATCGCTATCGTTGTGATGTTAGTACTTATCATCATTGCAGCGAAGTCTAAGCTTGTCGCAAGCGGTGACGTGACAATTGATATTAATGGCGATCCAGACAAAGCCATCAAAACAGCGGCTGGCGGTAAACTGCTTGGTGCGCTTGCTGATGCAGGTATCTTTGTATCGTCTGCGTGTGGTGGCGGTGGCTCTTGTGGCCAGTGTCGCGTACACGTTAAAGAGGGTGGTGGTGACATTCTACCAACCGAACTTGACCACATCACTAAAGGTGAAGCACGTGAAGGCTGTCGTCTAGCGTGTCAGGTTAATGTTAAAAACGACATGGAAATCGAAGTTGAAGAGTCAATCTTCGGTGTTAAAAAGTGGGAATGTGAAGTTATCTCTAACGATAACAAAGCAACGTTCATCAAGGAGCTAAAACTAGCTATCCCTGAAGGTGAAGTCGTACCATTCCGCGCCGGTGGTTATATTCAGATTGAAGCACCAGCTCACCATGTTAAATACAAAGACTTTGATATTCCTGAAGAGTATCGCCCTGATTGGGAGCGTTTTGGCTTCTTTGACCTAGAGTCAAAAGTTGACGAAGAAACAATCCGTGCATACTCAATGGCGAACTACCCTGAAGAGTTCGGTATCATTATGCTTAACGTGCGTATTGCAACGCCGCCGCCAAATAACCTAAGCCTACCTTGTGGTAAGATGTCATCGTACATCTGGTCACTGAAAAAAGGTGATAAGGTAACGATTTCTGGTCCGTTTGGTGAGTTCTTCGCCAAAGACACTGACGCAGAAATGGTCTTCGTAGGTGGTGGTGCAGGTATGGCACCGATGCGTTCACATATCTTCGATCAGCTTAAGCGTCTGAATTCAGACCGTAAGATGTCGTTCTGGTATGGTGCACGTTCGAAACGTGAAATGTTCTACGTGGAAGATTTTGACGGCCTAGCAGAAGAAAACGACAACTTTGAATGGCACGTTGCGCTTTCAGATCCTCAACCAGAGGACAACTGGGAAGGCTACACAGGCTTTATTCACAACGTACTTTATGACAACTACCTAAAAGATCATGAAGCACCGGAAGATTGTGAATTCTACATGTGTGGTCCACCGATGATGAACGCCGCGGTGATCAACATGCTTAAAGACCTAGGTGTAGAAGAAGAAAACATCCTACTTGATGACTTCGGTGGTTAATTAGGTTGTAGTCTGACTACCATTTTAGGTTAGAATATGAGCCCTCAAGCATTGCGCTTGGGGGCTTTTTTATTTTAAACAGGATCTGCAATGAACATTGGAAACGCTTTTTTATCCCGCTTTGTTTTAATGGTCGCGGCGCTGTTATTTGTCAGCGCCTGCCAAGATGCCAACCACTCCCAAGAGCCCATGCTTCTGAGCGGCAAAACCATGGGAACGACCTATAACATCAAGCTGTTTGTGGGCGAGAGTCAGGTCAGCAAAGAAAGCTTACACCAAGAAATTGAAGCAGCCCTTGCGGCGGTCAATCAGTCTATGTCTACCTATATACCAGATTCTGAGATCAACCAATTTAATCGCTTAGCAGCGCAGCAAGTGATGCCTATCAGTGATGATTTTCGCACTGTGGTGGCGGAGTCCATTCGCTTAGGCAAGTCTACCGAGACCTTAGACGTTACTATGGGACCTTTGATCGACTTGTGGGGCTTTGGTCCGGATAAGCGGCCGACTAAAAAGCCGTCACAACAGCAACTTGATGATATGCGCTCGCGTATTGGGGTTGATAAACTGGTACTGAATGAGACCGGTCTGGCTAAGACTATTACTGGTTTAGAGTTGTCCTTTTCAGCCACAGCAAAAGGTTATGGCATCGATAAGGTCGCTGAACTGATTGAAGACCATGGTATTAACAATTATATGGTGGAAATCGGTGGGGAACTGCGCCTTGCTGGTCAGAAGCCTAGCGGGCCATGGGCCATTGCCATCGAAAAGCCAGATGCGCCACTGGGGCAGCGGCAAATTCATCGTGTGATTGAACCCGGCACTAACGGCATTGCCACCTCGGGGGATTACCGTATTTTTTACCAAATGGATGGTGAGACGTACACTCACTTAATCGATCCGACAACAGGCCACCCAGTAAAGCATGAGTTGGTGTCTGTCACGGTATTACACCCTTCCGCCATGACCGCCGATGGTTTGGCTACGGCGTTAACGGTAATGGGGCTAGAGCGTGCAAAAGCCTATGCACAGCAACAGCAATTGCCAGTGTATTTAATGTATAAAACCGCTGACGGTATCAGCAGTTATGCCAGCGAAGCATTTCAGCCTTACTTGAATTAAGCTAGGCTTCCCCCAATAATTTAATTGTGGGCGGCGCTGCGAAAGAGTATAATTTCGGCGTCGTCACATACTCTATGTAGCAAAAAAAGGGGCTAGATAATGTCTTTATTCTTACTGACTTTCGGTTTAATTATGCTTATCGCAGTTGCGATGGCCGTAGGCGTTATCGTGCAAAAGAAGTCAATGTCTAGCAGTTGTGGTGGTCTTGGCTCTATGGGTATTGATAAAGTATGTGATTGTGATGACCCATGCGATAAGCGCATCAAACGCATGCGTAAAGAGCAAATGTGGAAAGATAATCAAATTCTTTAATACCACCCAAAACGCAAGCTAAGCTTGCGTTTTTGCTTTTAGCCCAGCCTTACCTTGGTGTTCTTGCAAGCCTCAACGTCAATGTCTTAGCACTATCATTCTGCCATGTTTTTATATTGTTCTGCAGCGCAATTGCTGCACGGTTAATAATGACAACAGTTGTGTTTTAGACGTCTAGACTTCATAATGACCCTAATTTATCGATTGGCAGATATTGGGAATGAGGTGCAAGTCCTCAACTGTCCCCGCAACTGTAAGTGATTTGCAAAGCGCAAATAACAAGTCAGATACCAAGGCCAACCGTATTACTTAAGCGGGCAGACTTAAGTCAAAGTCGGGTGTTGAATACCATACAGCATCGCTTTGCCATGCCCATGTTAGAGGTATTATGGCTCAAAGCGAACAATTTCATGTAGACCAGCTCGGTGTTACCTTTGGCAGCAAGCCGGTACTGTCAGACATTAGTTTTAGCGTAAAACGCGGAGAGTTTATTGGTGTCGTCGGGCCCAATGGTGCGGGTAAATCAACCTTGTTGCGCGTTCTCTACCAGTTTCTTGTCGCCTCCACTGGCGCGGTGTATTTCAACGGCAAAGCCCTATCACAATGGTCGAAAAAAGCCTACGCCAAACAGATTGCCGTGGTATTGCAAGATATCCCAAGCGAATTTAATTTGCCGGTGTTCGATATGGTCAGCATGGGGCTGACTCCCAATAAGTCCTTACTAGCCAGTGTCACGACAGAAGAAAAGCACGCTGTCATGGAGGCATTGCAGCAGGTAGGTTTAGCTCATAAGGCGCAGCAATGCTTTAGCCTGTTATCGGGCGGTGAGAAGCAACGGGCAATGATTGCCAGAGCCATGGTGCAGCAGCCGCAGGTACTGATCATGGATGAGCCTACTAGTCATCTAGACATTAAGTATCAAATTCAAATTATGGAACTGGCCAAGCAATTGGGGGTCACTATTATTGCCTCTTTTCATGACCTTAACCTGGCCAGTGCACTATGTCACCGCTTGCTAGTGTTGCAGCAAGGAAAACTCGTCGCCCAAGGCACACCAATGGCGGTAATAAGTGAAGAGTTACTGAGCTCTGTTTTTGGTGTTTGCGCCGAGGTAAGTGCAGTCAGTCATCCGCACTGTGACGATAAAGTCCCGCATATTCGCTTTCATTACGGTTATGTGCAATGAGCAGACACCTAATCACATTCATACTTTTACTGATCACCCTAGTTAGCGTTTGTTGTGCCTTGAAACTGGGGGCCGTGGAATTGCCTTGGCACGTCGTGGTTCAAGCGCTAATGGATTACAACGACCAGCAGCTACAGCAAAAAATAGTGGTGGAGCTGCGTTTGCCACGAACTCTATTGGCGTTAGCGGCCGGGGCGGGTTTAGCCATTGCTGGATTAATTTTACAAACGGTGATGCGCAATCCACTGGCGGATCCCTATTTATTTGGTATTTCTTCCGGCGCCTCTTTTGCTGTTGTGGTGTTAATTACGTGGTTTGGCGTGCAATCAAGCCTTGCCATGTCAGCGGCTGCTTTTGTCGGTAGCATGTTGGCGATGGTGTTATTGCTAATGATAGCCAGGCGTAATCACTTGCAACAAGTTGAAACCATGGTACTGGCCGGAGTGGCACTGTCATTTTTGTTTAGCGCGTTAACCAGCTTATTGCTGTATTGGAGTGATCCTCAAGCCATCAGCGCGATTATGTTTTGGAATTTAGGCTCTTTTGCTCGCGCTAGCTGGCAATGGCTGTGGCTGCCTTTGTCTGTGGTGTTAACTGGATTGGTGCTGCTCCTGATTATGCGTAGGCCCTTATCTGCCTTACTGTTAGGGGATGAAAGTGCCACCACGCTTGGGGTCAATGTCGCTCGGGTACGCATTGGTATGCTGGTTATTAGCTCCTTGATCACGGCGGTGTTGGTCGCGGCGTGTGGAGGGGTTGGTTTTGTCGGCTTGATGATCCCCCATATTGTGCGGTTGTTTATTTCACAAGCCCGCGTCAGTGGCTTAATGGCAACGGCCCTAAGTGGGGCGCTATTAATGCTTTGGGTCGATGTTATATCACGCACCCTGATAGACAACCAAGAGCTGCCAGTTGGGATCATTACCGCAGCCATGGGGAGTCTGTTCTTTTTAGCTATATTACTGATTAAAAAGCGTCATGCTGCGCTCTAGGGGTTAAAGTATGAAGCAGAGTGAAGCAGCCAACGGCAATGCTAATGTGCTTATGATGGTAGTGTTAAGCTTCAGTGTGGAGGCCCGTTTATGCAGACGTTGATGATCCAAGGAACCACCTCCGATGCCGGGAAAACCACGCTGGTTGCGGGCCTTTGTCGAGTACTACGACGCAAAGGAATTAACGTTGCCCCATTTAAACCTCAGAATATGGCGCTCAACAGCGCAGTGACCGCCGATGGTGGTGAAATAGGTCGAGCACAAGCGCTGCAAGCACAAGCTGCCGGCATTGTGCCAAGCGTTGACCTTAACCCCATTTTGTTAAAGCCCAACAGCGACACTGGAGCTCAGGTAATTGTTCATGGCCGGGCACTGGATAACATGGCGGCTGCGACTTATCACGACTATAAAGCCACTGCCATGTCGGCGGTACTGAGCTCACATCAAAGGTTAAGTGAATGCTTTCAAGTGTGTGTGGCTGAGGGCGCAGGCAGTCCGGCAGAAATAAACCTACGAGCTCGTGATATTGCCAATATGGGCTTTGCCTGTGAAGTGAAATGCCCTGTGATCATTATTGCGGATATCGACAAAGGAGGGATCTTCGCTCACTTGGTGGGGACTTTGGCACTGCTAAGTGAATACGAGCAGAGTCTGGTAAAAGGTTTTGTGATTAACCGCTTTCGTGGCGATATTGCCTTATTGCAATCTGGGTTAGAGTGGCTTGAGCAAAGAACAGCAAAGCCAGTACTGGGCGTCTTGCCCTATTTACATGGCTTAAGTTTAGACGCTGAAGATGCAGTGAATACCGAAAGCCACAGCGAGCAGCCGCTAATAAAGGTCTGTGTGTTACTGCTGCCGCATCTCAGTAATCATACTGACTTTGATGCTTTGCGCTTAAATCCGCGAGTTGAATTAAGCTATGTACGTTACCAACAAGCCATTGACAGCTGTGATCTGGTGATCATTCCCGGCAGTAAGAATGTCCTTGGTGATTTGGCGTTTCTTAGGGAGCAGGGTTGGGCTGAGCAGCTAAAGCGCCATTTACGCTATGGCGGCAAGGTGCTCGGTGTCTGTGGTGGAATGCAAATGTTAGGAAAACAAATTTACGACCCGTTACAGCTTGAGTCTAACCTTGGCGCCGTGGCAGGTCTGGGGCTTGCGGACTTTACCACCAGCTTGCGTGCACAAAAGACCCTTCAGCAAGTGCAAGCAGAGTGTTTATTAACCACACCACCATGTGCTATCCAAGGTTATGAGATCCATGCCGGCGTAAGTGAAGGTAAAGCACTCACCATGCCTTTTTCTCACCATCAAGGTGAGCACGGGAAGAGTATAAGTGATGGCTTTATTGCCGCTGATGACCAAGTTGCTGGCACCTATTTACATGGCTTGTTTGATACCCCATCAGCCTGCGATGCTATTTTGGCTTGGGCAAGTAGCGACAGCCAAACGTTTAATGCAATTGACATGGCACAACATACCGAGCAGCAACTAGAGCGGCTTGCCGATTGTTGTGAAGCGCACTTGGATTGGCAAAAGTTAATGCAAATAATTGAGGAACATAATGACGGATAAATCGGATAAGCACCAACAAAGACAACAAAAGGTGAAACAAAAAGTTGATGCCAGAGTCGCTGCTGCGCAGCAAGAGCAGGGGATTTTGCAAGTGATCACCGGTAATGGTAAAGGTAAGTCGACGTCAGGATTCGGCACTGTCGCTCGTTGCGTGGGCCACGGCATGAACGCCGCTGTAGTACAGTTTATTAAAGGCATGTGGGAGTGTGGGGAGCGCAACTTATTAGAGCAAGCTGGCGTGCCATTTGCGGTGATGAAAACCGGCTTTACATGGGAAACGCAAAACCGTGAGAGCGACACCGCAGCGGCGCAGCAAACCTGGCAACAAGCAAAACAATGGCTTAAAGACGATAGCATCAACTTAGTGTTGTTGGATGAGCTCACTTACATGGTTAGTTACGATTACCTCGATTTAGATGAGGTAATTACAGCGCTCGAGCAGCGGCCAGCAATGCAGTCGGTGATCATCACTGGCCGTGGCGCTCACCGCCGTTTACTGGGAATGGCCGATACGGTGAGTGAAGTACGAAACGTCAAACACGCTTTTGACGCCGGTATAAAAGCGCAAAAAGGCTTTGATTACTGATGCTACGATACGCTTGTTATTTACTGGTTTTATGTAGTTTTGTGGTAGCGGCGAAACCGGCCGAGCGCATTGTTGCCTTAGCACCACACATTGTTGAAAACTTGTATGCCATTGGTGCCGGTGAGCGCATTGTGGCCACGGTTGAACACGCCGATTACCCACAAGCGGCGCAACACATTACTCGGGTAGGTGGTCATCATGGTATTCAGATAGAAAAAATATTGGCACTGCAGCCCGACTTGGTCATTGCTTGGCAGTCGGGCAATAAACAGACCGATCTCGACAAGCTAATACAGCTTGGTCTACCTGTGGTTTACAGTGAGGCAAAAGAAATTGACCAACTAGCTGAAGAGTTGCGTTATTTCGGTCAGTTAACCGCGCGTGAAGCGGCGGCAGAAAAAGTGGCGCAAGCCTTTACTGAGCGGCTGTTGGCATTGCGCAAACAGTATCAAAACAGCCGCGCCATTGCTGCCTTTTATCAGTTATGGCCAGATCCGCTGATGACGGTGGGCCCCAATAGCTGGCTGCAACAAGTGTTAGATGTCTGCCAAGCAGACAACGTGTTTGCAACCGCGCAAAGTGATTATCCGCAGATCAGTATTGAAAACGTCATAGCGGCTCAGCCAGAGGTCATTATTATCCCGCAGCAGCAATCGGGGCAGGCTAACCCGAGTGTAGCATGGCAGCACTGGCCCAGTATTCCAGCCGTTAAGCAACAACAGCTGATCACCGTTGATGCTGATTTGTTGCACCGCTACAGTGTCCGCATGCTTAATGGCGTCGCCGATTTGTGTGTTAAACTGCAGCACTCTCGAGCGCAATTGACAGTAAATAAAGGTGAGAAATGACAAGTTGGAGCGATGTGTTAGGGGCTGAAAAGCAGCAGCCTTATTTTCAAGAAACCATGGAGTACGTGGCTGCGCGCCGAGCACAAGGGGTGCAAGTTTACCCTCCTCACGAGCAAGTGTTTGAGGCATTTAAAGTCACGCCATTTGAGCAAGTGAAAGTGGTGATTTTAGGGCAAGATCCATATCACGGACCGAACCAAGCCCATGGCCTGTGCTTTTCTGTGTTACCTGGGGTTAAGCCACCCCCCTCGCTGAAAAACATGTACAAAGAGCTGGCCCAAGACATCGAAGGCTTTACTATCCCTGAGCATGGCTATTTACTCGACTGGGCAAAACAAGGCGTGCTGTTGTTGAATACCGTGCTTACGGTGGAGCAGGGGCAAGCCCATTCCCATAAAAAACTGGGTTGGGAGCGTTTTACCGATGTGGTGATACAACAGCTCAACGACCACAGCGAAGGTGTTATCTTTTTACTGTGGGGGTCGCACGCGCAAAAGAAAGGCAAAACGATTGATAGCAATCGTCACCATGTGCTGCACGCACCGCATCCTTCTCCGCTGTCCGCACACCGAGGCTTCTTTGGCTGCGGCCACTTTAGCCAAGCCAATCAGTTACTAAGTGGCATGGGCAAACAACCAATAGACTGGCAGTTGCCTCTTTCTTAGCGGTGAATAGAGAACGAAAAAGAGCGCCACAAGGGCGCTCTTTTTGTTAAAACTCTAGTTCGTCTATATCAACACTTTCTGCAAAAATATCAAGTTCCTGTAGTTCTTTGCGTAAACGCTGTTTATCTTTTAGCGCTTCAATTTCGCGCCACTTTCTTTTTTTGCCCTTAGATGAAGTTTTTTTTCTAGCCTCTGGACTTTCTAATACTTGCATTAACTCGTCTAGGGTATCCATGAAAATCTCCTATTGATAAAACCAACCCAAAGTGGTATTTGCTTTGACGATTAGCTCAACAACTGCAATGACACCGTTGATTCTTCATACTGTTTGGCAAACCTCAAAAGAGGAACCGTGCAAAGTGTGATGGTTTTGTATACTAGCGTATTACTTATTATTGCTTGCTTTATATACAAAAACCGAGAACAGCGGCATCAATTTTCACTTCGAGTATTATTGATATACCACAGCCGCAACAAAAATAAAACACAATTGTGTCTTTGGGGTTAAAAGAAAGTGACAGTTTGATGAAGGTCAAAGGGGGACATGAGTTTGACTGAAAAGGTCTTTTACTTTTACGTAAGTTGCTTCAGCTTAGTACATTTCTCAATCTTAGCAGAGTCGTGGAAGGTGATGTTTTATTAGTGTTATTTTATGTATAGTCAATAAGTTATTGCATCATTTTAAGGAATACAATGAGTCGGGAAAACGAATACAAGCTTTTAGATGGTTTATTTGATGAATTATTTCCACTTTGTCGCTCCATAACAGGCTATGGGATTGAAGCATCAATGGAGATAATCAGTAAGTACATGCCATTGCATTTTGATAGAGTAAAAAGTGGAACTCAAGTGTTTGATTGGCAAGTACCACCGCAGTGGAACTTTCGCCGAGCTCGGCTTTGGGATCCTAATGGAAACATCATTTGCGACACCGATCTAAATAACTTACACGTCGTGAGCTACTCTGAGCCAGTAGATAAATTTTTAACCTTAGATGAGTTACAGCCACATTTGCATAGTTTGCCAGATATGCCAGAGGCAATACCCTATGTTACTAGCTACTACCAAAAAACCTGGGGCTTTTGTCTTAAGCACTGCGATAGAAAAACGTTACAGCCTGGACGTTATCGGGTACTCATCGAGTCTGAATTTGATCCAGAAGGTGGGGTTCCGTTTGCTCAAACGACTCTCGAAGGGGAGAGCAAAAGAGAGATTTTACTAAGCAGTTATCTTTGTCACCCATCATTAGCGAATAATGAGTTGAGCGGTCCTTTAGTATTGTTAGGCTTATATAACCGATTAAAGAAATGGCCTATCAGGCGTTATAGTTATCGCTTTTTACTTAACCCTGAAACCATTGGATCGTTGTGCTTTTTGTATAAGAATTATCAATCATTAGTTGAAAACTTAGAAGCAGGGTTAATTTTAACTTGTATGGGAGGGAATGTTGATACTTTACGCTATAAGGCTAGTCGAAAAGGTGACAGTACGTATGATCAGCTAGCTCATCATCTGGCATCAAACAAGCTTCTTCGTTATATTGATTTTACTCCCCTACATGGCTCTGATGAGCGTCAATATTGTGCTCCAGGCTTTAATTTACCTGTTGCCCAAGTGAGTCGGTCACTTAATGTTACAGAAGTGCCTTATCACACATCTTTGGACACTAAAGAGTCAATGGATATAGCACGTATTGTTCAGTCAATTGACGAACTTGAAAAGCTCTTAAAGTTAGGTGAGGTTGCTGGAGTTGCGGTAAACCAAAGCCCGTTTGGTGAGCCTCAGTTAGGAAAGCGCGGTCTTTACCCGAATATGAATACCCTCGAGCACACCGATAAATCAAGTGATAGCTTAGTCGATGGCAGGACGAAATTAAATGCCATATTGACCATATTAAGCGAGTCAGATGGAACTAAGTCAATGGTTCAAATTGCAGAGTCGCTCAATCTTACTTTAGCTACCATGGCTCCCATAATCAAAGAGCTAGAACAACATGAGCTAATCAAGTTTAATACAGGAGAAGTGTTGTGAGTGTCGTTTTTATCACTGGTAATCACCCTCGTCATTCATATATTGCCCGTTGTTTGGCTGAAACTGGAAAATTAAAAAAGCTGATTATTGAGCAACGAGAGGAGCATATACCTGAACCACCAGCTGAGCTCGAGCCAGAGTTAGAGGCTCTTTTTCGGCAGCACTTTGCGCAGCGTAGTGAGGTTGAGCAAGAAATTTTTGGGCCTGTTCATTGGCCTGACATAGAAATGGAAACTGTTGGTGTTGAAGAGTTAAATGGTGAAAAGGTGCAGCAACATATTCGTGCATCTGCTCCAGATTTACTACTTACCTATGGCTGCCACATGTTACATAACAGCACGCTAGCCTGTGCTAGCGGAGAAAAGTGGAATATTCATGGTGGGTTATCGCCTTGGTATCGTGGAGCGATCACGCATTTTTGGCCAAGCTATATGTTAGAACCCCAGAAAACAGGCATGACAGTTCATGAGTTAACACAGCAATTAGATGCAGGTGATGTTGTACATCAGTGTGTAGCGCCAATGGTAAGAGGGGATGGTATTCATCATGTGGCAGCAAGAGCTGTGCATAAGCTTGGCAATGAATTGCCGACTTTGCTGCAGCTATTACATCAAAAAGGGCCTCAAAATATAGCAAAGGTTGCCCATAAGACCACCGGTAAGTTATGGCTTGGCAATCAATGGCGGCCAGAACACCTTAGGGTTATCTATCAGTTTTATGGTAATCGCATAGTGGATTATTATTTAGATGGCAAGCTTGGAAAAAGTGAACCCAAACTACATCGTCAATTTTAATTCATGCCTTACTAATCAAGTGACTCTTTGACAACAAGTGCCGCTAGAAAATTAACTAAGGTTGCTTTTATAACCTTTATTTAAGACAAAAAACGCCGCATAAGCGGCGTTTTAAAATGGCAGTGCACTTACAGGGCTTTAAAGCGAGCCACTAAGGTTTCTTGGGCATCAGCAAATGAGCGAATGCCTTCCGCTAGCTTTTCAGTGGCCATGGCATCTTGGTTGTGCAACCAACGGAACTGACTTTCAGTGAGTGGTGCAGGCTTGGCCACTGGGGTGAAGTCGCTTTCAAGAAGGTAGTCATCGTTGGCCGGCATAGCCGCTAACTCTTCAAGTAAAGCTGGGCTAATGGTGAGCTTGTCACAGCCGGTAAGCGCTAGGATTTCACCGGTGTTTCTGAAGCTAGCACCCATTACCACGGTATTATAACCGTGTTGCTTATAAAATTCGTAGATGCTGCGAACCGATTGTACACCAGGGTCTTGCAGTGGATCGGTTGGCTTTTCAAGGCCGTTTGCCACATGCCAATCTAGAATACGGCCAACAAAAGGTGAGATCAGAAAGACATTGGCATCGGCACAAGCACGCGCTTGTGCATCGCTGAATAGTAGCGTTAGGTTACACTTAATGCCTTCTTTTTCAAGTGCTTCAGCGGCTTTAATGCCTTCCCATGTTGAGGCAATCTTGATTAAGATTTTGTCTTTGCTCACCCCTTGTGCTTGGTATAAATCCAGCAGCGTTTTGGCTTTGGCAATGGTCGCTTCGGTGTCAAATGATAAACGCGCATCAACCTCAGTGGAAATGTAACCTGGTACTGAGTTTGCGATTTCTTTACCGATAACCACGGCAAAATAGTCACAGGCAAGCTCTAATTGCTTGTCAGCATCACTTTCGTTGGCTTTGGCATAATCCCAAGCTTCGTTTAGATAAGGCTGATAAGCAGGCATATCGGCTGCTTTAAGCAGTAAAGACGGATTGGTCGTCGCATCCTCAGGTTGTAACTTACGGATTGCTTCTATGTCACCGGTGTCAGCGACAATCGATGAATGTTGTTTTAGCCTATCTAGTGCTGAAGTCATGTGTTCCTCATTCCAAAGTTGATAACAGCGAAGTGATATTAGACGCCTTATGTTGCAACACCATGAAAGTGCTTGATAGGTCATATGTCCGTTGTCTGACATATCAGCGCATGTTGGTGATGAAAATAGTAAGGCGAAGCCACTGTATGTGGCGGATTGTATCGCCTTGGGTTGCCAGTCTATAAAGACTTGAAGTTACCAAGGGATAGTGTTGAAATTGACATTAATTACCAGCTAAGTCAATAGGCAACCTATCTATGATCACAGTTATCTCTCCGGCGAAAAATCTGGACTACGAAACGCCAGCACCCACTGACCGTTACACGCAACCTGAGCTACTCAACCACAGCGAAGAGTTGATCTCGGTATGCCGTGAGTTGTCGCCACAGGACATCGGCTCGCTGATGAAGATCAGCGATAAATTAGCTGGCCTAAACGCGGCGCGTTTTGCCGAGTGGTCTCAGCCTTTTACTGCCGACAATGCCAAACCAGCGGTGTTCGCTTTTAACGGTGATGTTTATGTTGGCCTTGAGGCGGAAAGCTTATCAGACAGCAGCCTGGAGTATGGGCAAAACCATCTGCGTATTCTCTCAGGGTTATATGGGGTGTTAAAACCGCTTGATCTGATGCAGGCGTACCGCTTAGAAATGGGCACCAAGCTTGAAAACCCGCGGGGTAAAAACCTCTATGAATTTTGGGGTACCACCATCGCCGAAAAACTAAATGAAGCCATGGCTGCGGCAAAGACCAAACAGTTGGTGAACTTAGCATCAAACGAATACTTTAAAGCGGTAGATAAAAAAGCCCTAGAGGGTGAGATAATCACCCCGGTGTTTAAAGATTGTAAAAACGGCCAATACAAGGTCATTAGCTTTTACGCGAAAAAGGCCCGAGGCATGATGGCGCGCTACATCATAGAAAATCAAGTATCTGATTTAGAAAGCTTAAAAGCCTTTGACGTGGCAGGCTATTATTACAGTGAAGAAGCCACTAAAAAGCCTCAAGAACCGGTGTTTTTACGGGCTGAGCAGTGAGATCTTGGTCGCTTGCAGCGGTCGTGCTGATGGTTGGCTGTGGGGTTAGCAGTAACACTGCAGTGGGACCTTTGCAAGCCAATTGCCATGACCAAAGCAACGCTTGTAGCAGCCGTTGTCGTGACAATTATTCCGAGCCCATGCAGCTTCAACACTGCCAAGATAAGTGTTTTTATTCACAAAACCAATGTCATGTGGAGCAGCTAAGCAAACCTCTTGCGCTGCCTCCTAAGCAAGAAAATTAGAGCTAACCTAGTCACACCCCTTTAGGTAAGCTCATAAACGCGCGTACTACGCGATCACGAAAAGCCTGATCGTTGGCTTTATTGGAAGCGCGATAAAGCTGACAAAAGCTCTGTGTTTGACCTTGTTGCAATAACAGTTCATCGGGGAACTGCAGCTTGGTTAGCGCAGCGTGCCAGCGCTGCACAAGGTTGCCATCGGGCTCTGGTAGCTTCGCCAATATTTGCTCTGATAAATTAAAGTCACTGTCGCAAGCCAGTTTAATCATGTCATCGTTAGCGGCGGCAAGCCAGCTGGCGCCGCTTTGGCTAACACAAATCAGTGGCAGGTAGGGCGCCAATGCTGGAAACGCAGTATTTTTATACACAGTCACTTGCCAATACGGTTTGGCTATTTGGATGAACTGCTCAAAGCTAGTAATGGCGGCAAAGCCAGAGGCGGCCAGTGGCTTTATCTCAACTCGAGGTTTGTTGGCATTCACGGTGTCATTGGCGGTGTCGATATACCAATGGCCAACGATAAGCGCGTTTTGAAAGTACTCATCGCGCAATGAGCCCCACACTTTCTTTAATTCAGCATTTTCCTGTTGCATGTATTCACGCAGTGGCGCCAGTTGTGCATTGTTTTGCTTTAGCACGGCCACGATCCGTTTAAACATCTCATCGCGCACTTCCAAGCAGCGCCCGAGCGGATAGGGTTTGCCTGCAAAGCTGGGTATTTTCACTGCAAGCTTAAGGTCCGCTTGCAGGCGGATGTTGGCCAGTTCATGGGCCAATAGATCGATTTCTGTTTGCTGCAAGGGTTTGCCACTGGGTTACTAAGATTGTCATCCAGTATAGCCACAGTGACAAAATTATCTATTAAAATATAGAGTTATAATAATTATTATTACCTTACCGAAGAGATCAGATAACTTAAGATGGCATCGGGCTCCGGGTCGCGGCTGGTGTCTGGTAAGTACTTCGCCGCTTGCAATACCCCTTGCTCAACCAAAATATCGAGGGCATCAAGTTGAGCTAAGCCGGTTTTTCCTAAATAGAGGTTATCGAGCTTACGCTGTTGGGCCAGTTGCACCACATCGGTAAAACCTTTGAGGTAAAGGTGATCTTTGGTAAAGCCACCGCCACGAAATACCCGGGTGGCCAGCGAAAATGCTTCATTAAGGCTCAGAATGCCCGAGTCCATCAAGTACTCATAGACTTGGTAAAATCGCTCACCTTTGAGCATCATATTTACTGCAATCACGCGCAGTGCCAGCACTTTGAGTCGAGTTAGGTTAATATGACCAGATTGGTACTCTCGAAAAATGGCCAATCCTTCTTGGGTGTAGGTATTGCCTGGTAAGCCTAGATGTAACACTTTCAGTGCGTGTTGCTCGGCATTCAGCGTGGTTAATAAGTGCACCCCAATTTCATGCTCTATCAGGGCATTAATATCAAGCTTGGATAGCATGGCGGAGCTGTTTAACAACAATAAACGTTTACTGTTATCGACCATGGCCTTGGCCACCAACTTAGTGGAGAGTGCGACACTGCAAGGCAAGCCCATCGTGGCAATCGCTTGCTCAAAATAAGGGATTGCTTGCTCAGCACTGATGTCTTTTTTCGCAGCGGGTTCAGTCTCGCGAGCGTGCAGCAAAAAAGTGGCATTTTTAATGTCGTTGTGGTCGGGCTCTCCATAATAGCGCAATGAGTTATACAAAAAGGCATCACGACCAATTTGCGTGATCAGCTCTATTTTGGTGGCGTAACTGTCAATCACTTTACGGTAGAGATCTTTAACTATGGGGTCTTGGATCTTACCCACCGGCAAACGATATAGCTGCTCTTTAAACTCGTAAGGGTCGAGCTTTAACGGCCGGTATTTAAATTGCGGCTGATAGTGACGCTTAGCCAAAAAGCGGCGCTTTTCTTGGCTAATATTGCTGGGGTTAACGTAGTTTAAGGTTTCAAGGTTTTTGGCTAGCCGATACAAGGCCGCATCGACGTGCAACAGTGTTGGGTCGAGCAGCGAAGTGGCTTTATGATGACGCAGTGGGCGATAACAATGCTGTTTGGCAAACAGCTTAGCGGCTTTGCTAAAGGCGTTATGAATGTTGCGCTGTAGTTTTTCGAATACCACAGGAAATAGGGTGCCGGTGTATTCGTCCATAAACACTTTTTTGATCTCAAGTGGCATTACCAAGGTGTTGGAAAAGTGCTCAGAAACATACTGCGCTTGATAGCCATAGCCTTGAAAGACGATATTCTCTGCGCAGTCTACTGCTTGTCCTGCCAGCTTTTTGGCGCTTAATTGCTTTTTTAACTCATTTAATACATTGCGGTACCTGAGCGTATCGACACGAGCCGTACCAATATTAAACGTCGGCGCATAGCCATAACTGCGAATTTGATGATTATAGCTATGAACATCAAATAGCAAGCAGCCGCCGAACTTGGTCTCCAGTGTGTTGATCAGCGCATGCAAGACACGGTAATAGGCTTGATGTTTTGATAAGCTAATATCAACCTCACTGTTGGGGAGCGGCTGTTGCCACAGTTCCTTTCCCCATGCCTCGGTGTAGATGGCTCGCTTTGCCGGACGATTAAGATCGTACTCATAGCGAGAGTCATTTGCCACTAAGGTAATTGGCATGGCGGTGATTAAGTGGTCGGTGTAGGGATCTTCTTCTTGTAAGCGCTCACTTTCACTGATGGCAAAATAGGGCGACAAGCTTGCTCTAAACTGGTGGCCAGCGTGAATGGCAGTTGCAATAAAAGGCACATACTCTGTGACGACAATCGTAAATGCTCCTTGAGCAAACTGCCCGCTAATGGGTTTGCCGGCATTGAGTGCGGTAATGATGTCCGATTCAGATAGCATGAGCGTCTTCTATTACTTGGCGGAATTGGTTTTTACGATGGTTTACCAGCTCTTTGGCATGCACCACGCTTTCGACAAAATCAATCACTTGAGCTTGCAGTTTACAGCGGTTTAAGCGGTTAATTCGGGTGATCCCACCCGGTGAAAGTACATTCACTTCAATGAGTTTTCCGCCAATCACGTCAATACCAACAAAATACAAGCCATCGCGCACCAGCTTAGGGCCAATATGGCGGCATAGCGCTTTTTCTTGTGCGCTGAGCTTGTGTTTAATCACACTGCCGCCAGCGTGCACATTCGCCCTTACCTCATTGGCTGCCGGAATGCGCTTCATGGCACCAATAGGCTCACCATTGAGCATTAGAATACGCACATCGCCCTCATCGGCGCCTTCCACATATTCTTGTAAAATAACGTAGTTACTGCCTTTGCCTGACTCATCGCCGCCAATATAGAACTCTAACAGCGAGCTAAAACTCTGCTTGGCGCGCTTTTCAACCACAATCACGCCACGACCTCCAAAGCCATCGAGTGGTTTAAGGATCATTTTTTGTTGTTCAGATTCAGCAAAAATACGTTCCAGGTACTCTTTATTTTTCGACACATGGGTGTTGGGAATAAACTCACTGGCAATGCCTTGGAACGAAGCAGTATAGAGCTTATTGTTGGCAATTCTTAAACCGTCAATGTCGTTGACGATAAAGGTATCGCCGCGCACTGAGTCCAAAAAGTTCATCGCTAGCGTATCGAGCGGTGGGTTGGCGCGCATAAAAATGGCATCAAAGCCAGCCAGTGGCAGTTGCACGCGCTTAAATTGCGCTTTTTTGTAAAAGCTGACAATGTTTTCAGGAGCACTTTGGCCGGCAATAAAGACATCGCAAAACGCGCTGGCAACACTTTCACGAATGGTCAAGTTGTTAACCGTGGTAATAGCCACCACATGGCCGCGGGATACGGCTTCATGGATAAGCCTTAGTGTGCTATCCGTTTCAGGCTCAACTCGCTCCCACGGATACATAATAAAACAGATTTTCACGGGCAATTTTTGCTCTGGTAAATAAAGCGGAAATATAGCGCTAAAGTGCTTTTGAAGCTCACGGATTATTTTTATCGCCAAGATAAGGGATTGTTATTGATGGAGGAGTAAAAACGGTGTTTTATAAGGACAGCCACCTTCACTTTGGTGAACTGGTTTCGTTGTCCTCGTGACGGGTTTCTACGCCCATCCATGGGCGCCGACTGACTTGAGGGTGTGATGAGGGATGAAGTGTTGCTGTTGAGTTTGTGCTGATAGTTAGCAATCACAATGGCTGTCTGAACAAGTGCCTGTATATTTCCGTTTGAAGCTTTTCTTTTATATTCGTAAACTCGCCTGGCGCTCTACCTATAACTTGAGTACTGCTGTTACATTAATTGCCGAAAGTCACGACTATAGTACTTTGTAGCGCAATACGCTTATAATCAGAAACTTCAGCGTTAGCTGGCGCGAAGTAACAATGGAACACATACAATGCAGTTAATTATTTTATTGATAATCGGGGTAGTTCTGGTTTTACAGTATTTTGCAATCAAAAAAGGGTTGCTTGTCCCTACTGTTTACTCCAAAAATCAAAGGGTAAAAGCGGCTGTAATTGTCGCTGTACCTATTATGATTTTTGGCATCATAGAGAGCCAGTCGGCTATGGTCATTCTCGGTATGTCTCTGGGCTATGTATGCTTTAGAAGGCAAACTTGGTATAAGCGAAAAGAGAAGGGCAGCTAACAAGTATATTCAAAGGGTGTTTTATAAGGACAGCCACCTTTTACTTTAGTGAACTGGTTTCGTTGTTCTCGTGACGGGTTTCTTCGCCCATCCATGGGCGTTGACTGACTTATCGATGTCGCCTAAAGAAAAATAAGTAAAGGAAGGGTGTTGCTGCAAGTTCGCGGTTTTTAGCTAACAACTCGGCGGCGGGTATGATAGCAGTACGGGGGGAGGTTAAAGTATGATAAGCACAGTAAAAACAAGCTGAAGGTGTGAGCAAGTCTTTGCTCACACTTAGGTTCATTCTCCTACATCATAACGACCCCTACAATCACACCTTAAAGCGACTCACTATTTCATTAAGTTGGTGGCTGGCTTGGGTTAGTTGTTCGCTGGTGTCGTTGAGTGCTTGAGTGGTGTCGAGTGAGTGGTGGGTGGCGTCAGATAGGGCGGCGATACGCTCGTTGACTTCTTGGGCAGCGAGACTTTGTTCATCGGTTGCTTTGGCGATATGGCTGTTGATATCCGAAATGGCGTCGATGAGACGTTCAATTTCTAACAGCGCGCTGTTGGCTTGCTCAACTTGGCTAACGGTTTGTGCCGATATTTGTTGGCTGGTTTGTACTGCGCTCACGGCTTGCTGCGATTCTCGCTGTAAGCGCTCTATGGTGGTTTGGATCTCGTCTGTGCTTTGTCCAGTGCGGCTGGCTAGGGTTCTTACTTCGTCGGCAACCACGGCAAAGCCGCGGCCTTGCTCTCCGGCGCGGGCAGCTTCGATGGCGGCATTTAATGCCAATAAGTTGGTTTGCTCAGCAATGCCGCGGATGACATCAAGTACCGAGCCGATGTGCTCGCTTTCTTGTGCTAAGCTGCTGGTGGTGCTGCTCACCGATTGAATTTGATCCGATAAACGCTGAATGGCAGTGATGGTTTCAGCGATGGTTTGTTTGCCTTGGGCGCTATTGTTTCGGGCATCAGCCGCGGATTGTTCGGCGGTGTTGGCGTTGCTGCTGATCTCTTTTACCTGCATGGTCATCTGTTCAGCCGCAGCGGCCACTTGGCGGCTGTTGTCGTTTTGCGACTCGATAAAGGCAAGGTTTTCTTCACCCGCCGCGCGAACTTGTTCGGCAAGCGCTTCAACGTGCTTGGCATTGTCTGCAACCGTGGCAATCGAATGGCGCATTTTATTGGTGTAGAGGTTAAAGCTTTTCGCCAGCTCAGTAATTTCGTCTTTGCCGCTTTCATCTAATTGCCGAGTTAAGTCGCCTTCACCTTCGGCGATATCTCGCATCATTGCTTTGGCGTGTGCAATCGGGGTTATGATGCTTTTGCTGATCATGGCACTAAAAGGAAACAAGAGTACAATTAACACGGCCATGGTCATAAGTAGCAGGTTACGGATAGTGGCAAACTCGGCTTCAATGGTGTCGAGGTACACCCCCGAGCCGACAATCCAGCCCCAAGGTTTGAAGCCCTTCACATAGGAAATTTTTGCCACTGGCTCATCGGCACCCGGCTTGGGCCACAGGTAGGGTACAAATCCTGCGCCAGCTTTATTGACCACTGCCACCATAGCAACAAACAAGCGTTTGCCAGAGGGGTCTTTTGACTGACTGAGATCTTTGCCGTTGAGCTCGGGCTTAAACGGGTGCATCACCATGGCTGGCTGGTAATCGTTGATCCAAAAGTAGTTGTTGCCTTCGTAGCGCAGTGCCGAAACGGCATCTAGGGCGGCTGCTTTGGCCTCTGATTGCGACAGTTCACCACTTGTAAAGCGTTGATGATGATAAGCAATTAAGCTATGGGCATTTTCCACTAGGCTCTGAGTTTTATTGTATTGCTGCTGTTCCAGCGCATTGTACTGTTGTGACAAGCTGACAATGCTTTGCAATAGCACGCCGATAATGACCACACCGATGAGCAAGGCAAGGCGCTGGAAGATAGTTAGTTGGCGAAAAAACTGCTGAGGCATAATGCTGTCCTTAAGTCTGATAAATGCAAAAGCGCTTAATGCTTATTGTTTTAGCCTAGCGGCTATTGGATTAGTATAGATTGAGCTAGAACAATAAGCTGAGTTTTTCTTATGCACTCAGTAAAAACAATTAGACCTAAGGCGTAGTAGAGCTGAGCAGGAAAGTCACCCAGCTCACTTCAAGCTGGGTGACAAAGGGGGAGTTAATCGGCTTTTACGTTAAAGTGACGATTAAAGAAGTCAGTAATGGTTTGGTGTAGGTGCATTTGCACCTTCTTACCGCGTAAACTGTGCTTAGAGCCTGGGTAAGTCATCATTTCAAATGGCTTAACTTGGTCTTGCAGTTGTTTAAATAGCTTAGTGGCATGAGTGAATAACACGTTGTCATCGGCCATGCCATGGTAAATAAGCAGTGGGCCTTTTAAGCCGTCAGCATAAGGGAATACCGCGCTTTGCTCATAGCCTTTGGCGTTGGTGTTAGGGTGACCTAGGTAGCGTTCAGTGTAATGGGTGTCATAAAGTGCCCAGTCGGTCACCGGTGCACCCGACACCCCAGCACTAAAGTAGTCGCCTGCTTTAAACATGGTCATCAGTGCCATGTAGCCACCATAACTATGACCGTAAATACCTATGCGTTCAGGGTCGACGTAATCCAATGTGCGTAAGAATTCTACGCCTTTGATCTGATCCGCCACTTCCACTTCACCTAAGTGCTTATAAATCGGGTCTTCAAACTTTTTACCCCGATTGTAAGAGCCGCGGTTATCAAGTTGGAAAATCACATAGCCTTGCTGGGCAAGATATTGGAAGTAAAGGTTTTTACTGCGCCAGCTATTGGTGACGCGTTGGGCATGAGGGCCACCATAGACGTTCACAATCACTGGGTACTTTTTATCTTGCTCAAGATTTGCAGGTTTGAACAAGCGATAATACATGGTTTGACCGTCTTCGGCTTTTAGCGTGCCATATTCTGGAGTCACTAAATCAGGTAAGTAAGGCGTAAGTGGGTGGTTACTGTCTAGTTGGTTTTGCTCCAGCCAAGTAACGAATTCTCCATTTACTTTGCGCAGGGCAACGCTTGGTGGCCGGTTTACCGAAGAACTCTTGTCGATAAAGGTGCGGTTGTCCTCAGCCATAACCACTTTGTGGTAGCTGCCTTTTGCGGTAATACGTTCGATTTTGCCTGCTTTAAACAGTGGCGCGCTGTATAAGTGGCTCTCCAGTGGCGTGTCTTTACGGCCAGAGAAGTACACTAGGCCTTTCTTTTCATCCACGCCTTCAAGGCTTTCAACAATCCAGTCGCCTTGTGTAATTTGGCGTACCAGCTGGCCGTTAGTCCTGTATAGGTAAAGGTGTTTAAAGCCGTCGCGCTCTGACGCCCAGACAAAGTGTTTTTTATCTTTTAGGAACTTCAAGTCAAAATGCAGATTAATCCAGGTGTCGCTGGTTTCTGTCAGTGCCACTTGCTGGCTCTTATCTACGGTGTTGTAAAAGCGCAGTTCCAGTTTTTGTTGTGAGCGGTTTTGCCATTGGTATGACAAGGTTTTGTTATCTTTTAACCAGTTGGCACGAGCAATATAAATGTCTTTGTCTGCGCCTAAATCAATCCAATCAACTTGTTGGTTGTTGAGCTTAACCACACCCAGTTCAATTTCAACATTATCGGTGCCGGTATAAGGGTAGCGCTGGTTAAACAGCTTAACCTCTTCGGCGTAAATTTCATTACGAATGGCTTCTTCCACTGGGCTTTCGTCAATGCGGGTAAAGGCGATTTGCTGCTCATCCCCAGACCACCAGTAGCCAGTCATACGGCTCATTTCTTCTTGCGCCACAAATTCCGCCATGCCATTTTTGATGGTGCCACCGCCATCTTTGGTCAGCTGAACTTCTTTGCCGGAGCTGAGCTCAATGGCATAAAGGTTTTGCTCGCGGATAAACGACACAAAGTTGCCTTTGGGCGAAAAGCGCGCGTCGGTTTCGAAGGCCTCGGTGTCGGTCAGCTTTTTGCTGTTACCCGAAGCCACTTGGTAATAGTACAAATCGCCATTCAAAGGAAAGAGCAGGGCTTTACCGTCTTTTGACCATTTATACTCTAAAATACCACGGCCAAAAATACGCTGGCGTTCACGGCGGGCTTTTTCTTCGTCGGAAAGGTTTTCTGGCCCCGAAAATAGCTCGGCAGAATCCACCAACAAGCGGTTGCTGTTGTCTTTTAAATTGTATTCCCACAGGTCGTAGCGGTTGTAGTCTTCTTTCTTACCTTGTAAGTAAGTGACTCGAGAGCCATCTGGAGAAAACTTCAGGTTAGTGGGGGCTTTGCCTGAAAGGGCTGGGTCGTCAAAAAGTCGCTCTAACGTTAGCGGCTCTGCACTGACTGTGACAGCAGCGAGGGCTAACGGAAGGGCAAGCGTGTAATGTTTAATACGAGAGTGCACGGTGCCACCTTGTTCTTTTTTTAAGTTATTTGGAATGGTAATGAAGCCGCTTTGCAATAGCAACAAATTGGGATAGAGTGCCCCGAAGACAAGACTTAAGGAGTGGTACTATGGCCTATCAATTAGCCCCACAACTACAGCAAGACTGCATTATCATCGCAAACTGGTCGTTGTGTGATGTTTTACTGATGAACGACGCACAATATCCTTGGTTTATTTTAGTGCCAAGGGTCGCTCAGGCAAAAGAAATCATCGACCTCAGTGACGAGCAGCAACAGCAGTTTTGGCAAGAATCAGCTAAGTTAAGCAAACTGTTACAAGACACCTTTAACCCCGACAAGCTTAATGTCGCTGCATTAGGGAACATGGTTCCGCAATTACATGTGCATCATATTGCCCGCTTTAAAAGCGATCCGGCCTGGCCTAAACCGGTATGGGGGCTATTACCAGCACAGCCGTACACCAGCGAGCAAATAGCGCAACTTAAATTGAGTTTTGAACAGCAGTAATCACCATAGCTGTTGCGCTTATTTCAGTTGCTTTTGCGGGCAGTTCTGTAAATTAGCGCAAAACCACAGTCACAAGTGAAACATCCCAACAGTGGATGATACAAAAATAAAGGAGTGTATTAAGATGAAAAAAGTCATTATTCCCGTATTGGCTACTTTATTCTTCGTTGGATGTGAAGCAACCACAGCGGAGCCTTATCAAGAGGACCGTAAGCCAGAAGAGAGAACCGAGTACAGCGGTATAGAAGGGTTAACACAGCAGCAAAAAGATCAAAACTACCTTATGCGAAAGGAGCTACAAGATAAATGCGACAATGCCAAAGTAAATTTAGCGATTGCGAAATCAGAAGGCAAAACGCAAGCCATTGAGCAGCATCAAGAAGAAGTAAAAGACTACTGTATTTAGTGCTCGCTGTTAGCAAGCTAAAAAGAAATGTCACAGTGTTGCAACAAGCAACACTGTGACATGGTGGTTTGCGGTTATTTAAGTCCTAGTACCTGCTTACCTTGTTTAAAGGTAACATCGACCGGAATATTGGCTTTAGAAAGCTTATCTAAGTCTTTTTGCAGCTCTTCTTTAATATCACCATGGGTAGCAATAAGCTGGTCAACTTTTTGATAGTCGCCATCTCCTTGCAGGGTGAGAATTAAGTTCGATAACTTCTCCATGGCAACGGCCATTTTGTCCATATTCACTTGATACAAGCCTTCGGCGTTTTTCGAGAACGCGCCTTCGTCTTTAAAGAAGTTAAAGCGGATCATATTGGCTTTACCGTGAGCGCTTGAGGCACCAAAGCGAACAGAGCGGAAAATACCAGCCATAAAGGTAACGTAGTAGTCTTCTAATGTGCCTTCAGTGATCTCACCTTTTTTCAGCAGTTGCTCAACCATGTAAAGGCCAAGAATATCGGCTTTGCCTTCCTCGATGGCACTGGCATGCTCTTGCAGAGATTGGCGCACAGTGCCTTTGCCAGTGATGGTGTTTTTAATCCCCAAACCGTGTGCCACTTCGTGGAACATGGTGTTAGCAAAGAAAGCATCAAAGGTAATGTGCTTACGCTGCTCTGGCACTATAAGCTGCTCAGAAATAGGCACTAAGATTTTATCGAATTTAGCGCGCATGGCGTTTTTCAGTTGTAAGCGACGGGTGCCTTTTTCCAACTGCACTTGCTCATCGTTAGGCAGGTTAATGGCAATGGTTTTGCTGCCGGCATTGGAGTGACCAGCGTAATAGATAACATCGTATGCGTTTAAGTCGGCATCAGAGCCCGGCACTTCTTGCTTATATTCGTCGGCCACTGGCAAGCCCTGTTGTAGCTCAGGCAAAAAAGCAGCGAATTTAGCTAAGCGTTCGCTCCACGCCATGTCTTTAACCAAGACATAAGACTCAAACGCAGCACGATAGCCAAATAACTGATCTTCATACGTTTCAATTGGACCAATCACTACATCGATGGGGTTATTTTTCATGTCCATCCAAGCAAAATCAGACGTTTGATAGCTGTTATTCACTAGGGCGTCGGCGCGTAAGTTCAAGTAGTTGGCAAACTCTTTGTCTTTGGCCAGCTGACTTGCTTCACGTAATAGCTTGGCCGCTTGCTCAAGCTCTGTTTTATAGGCGGTCGAGTAAGGAATGCTGTATAACTTGCCTTGCTCATCGCGGCGAATAAGAGAATATAAGCCTTGCTTATCTTTTACGTCGGCTTGGTTCAGCTCTTCTTTGCTGATGTCTGCAGGATAAAACTGTGCGCCCATGGGCTTTTCAGAAAACTCAGATAAGAACACTTGGTCGCCATTGAGACGATCCCATGGGCCATAATTAATATCGGCGAATTGACGAACTTTGTCATCGTTTATGTTATTCAAAAACGCGGCTTTGTTGTCGCCAAATGCTTGCTGCCAAAACAGGTCATCCATTATGACTGAAGCATCGATCAGCAGGCTCAGCATTTTTTTCTGATTGTCGCTTAAATGGCTTAAGTCGGTTTTTAGCGTCACCGGAGTATAAATATCTAATCTGTCGCGGTCTGCGTTAACTAGCTGATAGCCAGTGTCAGCTGCGGCCGATTGCTCTGCGGCGGTTTGTGTGGTGTTTTGCTTTTGTGGCTCTGAGCAGCCAAATAATGTCAAACTTGTTGCCAATGCAACGGCAGCTGAAATCTTAGAGTGTTTCATTGTGCTCCCTTATTTTTCTTCATATTGTTCGTAGTGGCCTCAACTTTACACCAATTTCTCGATTTAATCGCCCCCTTGCTATGGATGCAGAGTATTTCACTCTTTGCAATGCAATGTGCACTCGGATCATGCTATTTCATGGCGATAACTCAAGCTAGTAGTGAAAAGGGTTTGGTTTTTTATCTGCAGGTTTATTTTGATTATTTCAGGTCAAGAAATAGTGGATTATTTTCTGTGTTTTTCTTAACTTTATCTGAAAGTTAGACAATACTTAGGGCGTCTAGGTAAAAATTCGTAACAGCTATCCAAAGTAACGCGTTGCTGATCGAATAGATTGAAAAGGGACCGTGATTCATGTCTACAGAAAATGCACTACTGACAATTTTAACCGACAGGATAAATAACGATACGTTAGTGTTACCAACGCTACCCGAAATCGCGGTAAAAGTAAGGCAAGCAGCCGACGACCCAGATATAAACTTGATGCAAATGGCGGACGTTATCTCACACGATCCGGCACTGGCTGCACGTATGATTAAAGTGGCCAATAGTGCGTTTTTAGGTCGCTCGGTCAAAGTGAATACCTTAAACCAGGCAGTCACCCGCATTGGCTTGCGACAAATTAAAAACATTGCCACAGCCATGGCAATGGAACAGCTGTTTGTTTCAAATAATAAATTAATTAAAACGTATATGGATAAAGCGTGGCAAAAGACCTTAAAAGTGGCTTGTCAGGCTATCACTACCATGGAGTTTTATTTACGCGAAAACAAACACACCTCGTTAAACCGCGACACCATTACCTTGGCTTCTTTGGTGTTTAATATTGGTGTGCTCCCGATTCTGACCGAAGCCGAGCGTCACCCAGAAGTTTTTGCTAACCCCAGCTTTTTAGCTCATGCCATCCAAAAGCTCGGAGGCAAAATAGGCGGCACCATCATGCGCGAATGGGAATTCACTGACGAATTTATCGAAGTAGCAGAGTGCTGGGCTAACCCGAACTTCAAGCCTGAACAAGTGTGCTATGTCGACTTTATTCGCGTGGGCGCCATTGTCGAGGGCATACTGCAAGTGTCCGATAAAACGGCAGCATTAAAGTTGTATCAAGATAAGGGCGTGATCAGAGAAGTGAGCGTATTTGCCGACGATGATTATTTGGCGGTATTAGAAGACGTTAAATCTATGTTTGCTTGATATTTATATCATGCGTAAGCCCTCTTGAGGAGGGCTTTGTTGAACCTTTTTAACCAACCTTAGGTTATGCCCACAACCTCACTCCAATCAACCCGTTGAGCAATAAGTAAGCAGCAACAACCGCATTAAGCGAAATAAAGGCGGTGAGTAAAGTGTAACTTACGAGCTGGACTTCGCCGCGCTTGGTGCACCACCACCGCCACAAGGCCCACATTGACACGGTAAAATACCCTACGCTGGCTAGGCACAATGTGATTGATAACCAGCTGGGCTTGGCTATTAGTGCCAATAGGTTTGTGCTATTTTTTGCTATTAACAGCAGTGCTATTACGCTGGTAAGCGACAACATGATTTGTAATGAATGACGTGTTAGGCGCTTACTTGGTAGCGATGGAGCTGCTTGTTTAGCAACTACACGCACTCCTCTAAGAGCGAATAACATCATCACTGCAAAGCCTGTGATAAGCCATAATGTCAAGATAACAATTGGCAGTAAGGCACTGAGCTTACTGATAGGCTGTAACGTGTGAGGCCCATATTGCACTACCTTGCCGACAAGCGGATCTTGCGTGACAGCCAACACTTTTTCACCCGTAGACCAGTGACCAAACTGTGCATTTGGCAGCGAACGCAACTGTCTTGGTTTGCCGCCAAGCATCGGGCCGATTATGGCTCTGTCATGGTTCACCGTAAACCGCCACGGCAATAGCTTTGTAAAAGGTGCGATTAAGTTAGCTTGCGGGTTAATACTCCTGTAGTAGCCACTTAACTTTTGCTGTTGCTCTGTGAAGCTAGAGGTATTGAACTCCTTAGGGGCTACATCTTGGGTGATATAATCTGCGAGTAACCGGTGAACTTTTGGTATTGCTGGGCCCCCTCCTGTGACAGCAATAACATACCCCCTGTTTATATTGGGTTGATATAACAGCATGGCGGAACCACCGCGGACACTGCCTTCATGGCCATACAGTACAGCACCACCATGATGGTAACGGTTAAGTCCTTGTGCATAAGTCAAGGTGATCCCTGCGTTGGCGGCTAAAGAGTCTGAGGGCGTTTGCATTTGTTGTAAGCTACTGCTTGATAACCCCAGTGAGGTGTATTGCTGAGGTTGCATTAAAAAGTGCAATAGCTTAGTCATATCAGTTAGGTTACTGTTTAACCCTCCTGCAGCTCGGTTATTCAAATGTTGGTAGGGAAGAGGCTGATCACCTAGATATAAGGTCGCGGCATTTTGGCGGTAATTATCGGTAAAAAAGTAGTCGCTGTTGTGCATTTCAAGTGGCGCAAAGAGGTGTTGCTTTACAAACGACTCAAAGCTCATGCCACTGAGCTGCTCTACTAGGTAAGCAGCAACTAAAGGACCTGTATTGTTATACGCCATACGTGTACCTGGAGGCCATCTAGACTCACGATTATCGGGGTGCAACGCAAGTGCTTTTGCTATCTCTATTGGTTGACCTTTGACTGGCTGGTTTTCAGCAAAATGCATGGCATCCCAGCCGCTGGTATGATTAAGTAGGTGGATAACCCTAACAGGGTGTTGGTTGGACCATGGATTAGTAAACTGTAGGTTCGGAGCGAGTTGCTGCAGTGGCGTCTCAAGGGTCAGTTTACCTTGCTCCACTAGCTTCATCACCGCTAATGCCACGACTATTTTAGAGATAGAGCCAAAACGAAATTGTGTTTTTGCACTCAGTGGAGTTCGTTGACTGGTGTCGGCATAACCTGTTGTTAAATAAATCGGTGGCTGCATGGGGGTAACAATGCTTACTGCAATGGCATGAACACCCGATTGTTGTCTTATTTTATTGAGCTGTTGTTGTATTGTTGTTATGTCTTTAGCTACACCTGCGATAGGTAAAAAACCACAGATTAGCAGTAAGAGTATTGGGTAAAGTTTCATTGTATTTCCTGTCATATATTGCTGTTTTTTCAGAGTGCGATAGCCAAGAAAATACCGCAAAGGACTAAGTGTGATATCCTGAAAATAAGCAAAGGTCACAGTTGGTCACTTTTTCAAGCTGCTGATTTTAAATATAATAATAAAGAGAAGCTCTTCTTCATGTACAAAGTTGGAAAGTTTATTTTTGACACCCGCCGTGCGGTTCTTATCACTGACGGTGAAAAGAAAAGTATCGAGCCACAAGTTAACGAACTATTAGCACTACTGGTAGCGCACGCTGGTGAGGTGGTAAGCAAGCAGCAGATTATTGAAAAGCTCTGGCCTGAACGGGTGATAACGGATGATGCCTTTCGAGCTGTGATTAAAAAATTACGCAAATGTCTGCAAGACAGTGCGACAAGTCCAGAGTACATAAGAACGGTTACTCGCAAAGGGTATGTATTAATAGCAGACGTGCAACCGGTTCAAAGTGCTGCTGTGAAACCGTTATGGCTTAATACTCGTGCGCTGGTGGTCGCCATTGCTATCGTTGCAGTTTTACTTTACTACTTAGTTACTCACACAAGGCCACCTACAGTGACCAAGTTGACCGACATGGCAGGCTCTGAGGTAAGCCCTTCTTATAACTTGATATTAAATCAACTACTTTACTCGCACCGCAGCAGTAAAGATGACTTCTTACAGTTATACGCGAAAAACTTAAGTAATGGCGCTATAACCCAGTTAACCAATGACCAGGCTAATTTCGCAAACGCTCAGTTTTCCACCCAAGGTGATAAAATTGCGTTTACCCGCAGTACTGAGAAGAAACAACAAATTTTTGTTGCAGACTATGAGGCCAGTTCAGGTATAGCCAATGTTACCATGCTGCCAGAGGCAATCACTCAAGACAAATACCTGTTAGCTTGGAGTGAAAATAGTGAAGGTCTGTATTTAAGTGATAATCAACGGCCGTTGTCTGCCCAAGGGGTGTGGTTTTATAACCTAAACACCTTAACTCTCAACAGCATTACCTCCCCAGGCGGAAAAGCTGGTGGTGACTACTTTGCCAGAGAGTCTTATGATGGTAAATGGTTGGCGGTGTTACGACATAAAGCCGATGATAGTTATGAGCTATTAATTCAACACTTAGGCAGTGGCGAGCTCAGCCACATGGTGAAGTTGCCTAAACCCTATACACAACTAATCTGGGACCAAGATGGTAAGCAAATACTGTTGTCGAGCTTCAACGCAGAATTTGCTCGTTATGATTTAAGCCTGCAAGTGTTAACTCCTCTCAACCTTGGGTTAGCTAACACCAACCATGCTTTTTTTAGCTGTGGCAAGCGTTGCTTTTACGCTCGTCAGCACAATGGCAACTATACTGACGTAGAGCTTCAAGCTAACCCTTTTAATTCCCGTTTAGCTCTGAACCAAAGTTATATTAATCATTACGGTGCTGAAAATTTACCGGTCAGCAGCCCGGATGGTAAAGATATTTTTTATATCGCTAGGGTAAATAATAAGACCCAATTGCACTACCTTAAGCAAAATAAAGTAACCGTGTTGCATTCTTTTAAAGGGGATGCGCAGACAACAGCGTTGCAACTAAGCCCTAGTGGCAACTTGCTGGCGGGTACTTATGGCGGTAGGTTGTTTATTTTCGATTTGCATCTTGGTCATTTTAACTTTGTTACTACTGCGTTAGAGCAGGTATTTGCTCCGGTTTGGCTGAGTCGCGACCAACTTAGTTATGCCAGGCTAGAAAGCGATATTCCGGTTATCTACCACTATGAAGTTCATCATGAAGTAACCGTAAGAGACCAGTCGAACTACTATGTAAAAATACAACAAGGTAACAAGAGTCTATTTATTGATAGTTCTCTGACATTATGGCTGCAACACAATGACACAGAACGGGTGTCTCTGGCACAGTTACAAAGTGCGAGTCCAAACCGTTGGCATATTCAAGGTGACTGGTTTTATTTCACTACTCGGAAGGAAAACGCTGCCTATTTAAACCGTATTAACCTTAAAACCAAACAGTTAGAGCAACGATTTTTAGCTAGTAACCGTTACCGACTTAGTTTCGATTTTTTCGAAGAGGGCAGAACCATGCTATCTGTGCGCTCCTTACTTGCAGAAAGTGATTTGGTAAAGATAACTTTCTGACTTTCAGTCGGGGCTGTTGTTTGAGTGATCGAAAAGGGTGTCATGAAAGGGCACTGCATTTAACCGTCATTGGTCTACTATGCTGTTTTAGATAGTCGCGCTGCGGATAATTGCAGGTCTTATTTGTGTTTCAGGGGGCGCTTGGTTTAGAAAAAGAGTCGAGCGTGATTATATCGTGCTTTAATAACATAAACTCACGGCGGTTTTAAATACAAAAACCGCTGTGAGTTGTCAGCATCACTGCAAATGCTGTTAGGCGTCGATGCCTTCGTCGTCACCTAAGCCTTGGGTTAGCTCTTCCAGTAGCTCTTTAATTTCTTCAGAGACCAGAATAAAGTCGGCGTCGAGTTTCACCGCTAAGTCCTCCTTGGGAATGTCGGCATTTTGCTCTTTAAGAGCATCGGCATAACTTACACGCTTTAAAGTACCATCGTTTTGCAGCATAAACTTAACGCGCTCTCGCCAATCCAGCGCCAGTTTGGTTACGCGTTTGCCATTTTCAAGGTGGGCTTTAATTTCATCGCAAGCGAGGTCATGTTGTTTTAATTTAACCTGAGCACCGTTATCGTCAGCCTCTTGCAGCTCGGCGTCATTACCAATGGCAAAGCCCTCTGGTGCGTTAAACTCAGTCAACCAGTGTGTGAGTTGTAAATCTAAGTCGTAGTTTGCAAAAGCAGGTACCACAGGAAGGGTTCCTAACGATTTACGTAACAGCGCAAGCAGCTCTTCCGCTTTATTAAAGCTGGCACTATTCACCACTACCCAACCAGACTTTTGGTCGATAAAGGCAAACTGTAAGCTCGATTTTTTAAACGCTTGAGGCAGTAAGGTGGCTAGAATGTTTTCTTTGATGTCATCTTTTTCTTTTTTCTTAACCGGGCGGTTCTCTTGTTGCTCGATTTGCTCGATTTTGTCCGCCACCATTTCATTGACAACAGCAGCTGGGAGGACTTTTTCTTCACGCTTGGCGCACACTAAAATACTGTCTTGGGAGAAGTGCGATAGCATTTGACCGTGTTTACCAAACGCCTTAGTCCAGCCAAAAGTAGTCATATCTTGGCTGCCACAAGGGCGAAATACGTCTTGTTCTAGTGCTTTTTCGAAATCTTCTTGTGTGTAAGATACGTCTTGTTTGAATTTGTAGCAGATTAAGTTACTGAACCACATAGAAATATGCCCATCTGGAATTAAATTGCCGACATCATAGCAAAAAGCAGTAAACTTGTATTGCCATGCAAGCAGGGAAATAGGGTAATTTTACCACGGCGCCTAATATAAACGATAGCCGCAGGCTCAAACCCTAACGCCGTGAGCTTGCGCCCAGTGGTCGCTTAATTAAACATCGACATGGGCTTTTGTAAGTCTTTGGGGAAGCTAATTTGGTAAGTCAGCCCTTGTCCCTCATCACTGCTTACTTCAATGTCGCCATTAAGAGTTTGTTTAACTAAATTGAGGGTAATATGAGTCCCTAAGCCACTGCCACCTTGGTCGCGCTTAGTGGTAAAGAAGGGGTCAAATAGCTTATCTAGCTGCGCTTTACTGACGCCTTTACCATTGTCTTTATAGGTAATGTTTACGTTGCCGTTTTCTTCTGTCACAAGAATATCAATTTGCCCTTGATTTTGGCCTTCAAAACCATGGATCAAGGAGTTCATGATTAAGTTGGTGAAGATCTGGCTGATGGCCCCGGCTGGTAAATTTAACGTCAGCTCTTCTGGGCATTGAATATTAATTTTGTGCTGGGTCTTTTTCAGTTTGGGGTGAAGCGAGCGGATAACCTCACCAAGATATTGTTTGAAATTGATGTTTCTTACGGCTTCACTGGCCTGATCCACAGCAATTTGCTTAAAGCTGGCAACCAGCTCCGACGCTCGGTCTAGGTTGGTGGTCAGCAGGCTCGCGCTTTGCTTTGCTTCACTAATAAACTCTTCCAATGCTTTTGGCGACAGTGTTTTACCATTATAAGCTTGTTCTAATTGGTCCAAGCGCTCTTGCAAGAAAGAGGTTGCCGTGACACCAATGCCAACCGGCGTATTTATATCGTGGGTAATACCAGCCACTAAGCCACCCAGTGCTGCCATCTTTTCTGAGCCCACTAAGCGCTCTTGCGCCATATTCAGTTCGTCTACATACTTCTCGAGCTCTTTTTGTTTGGTTAACAGTTCTTCCTCGGTTTGCTTACGCAAGTCGATTTCTTCGGTTAGGGTTAACTTTTGTTTTTCCAGCTCGTACTTTTGTTGTTGCAAATCCATCATGGCTTGGCTTAGGTTTGAAGTTTTCCGAGCCACCTCTTGCTCTAGTTGAATGTTGTGTTGATCGAGCTTTTCGTTACTGATCATCAACTCTTTTTGCGTTTGATCGAGTTTTTTGCGGTACTCCGAAATCTTGTCGATTAACTTGTTAAACGCTTCTTCCATGATTTTAAGTTCATTGCGTTCATTGGTGCCAATATCTATCTTGTGACCATCGACATTATCGATCTCAAATTCTTCAATCTGTTCAGTTAAATCGCCTAACGGTTCGGTGAGCAATTTGCGAAATGCAATTAAGAACAAGATGATTAAAAACGTGGTTTTTATCATGGCATTACCGATCAAAAAATAGATCGATATCATGATCCGGCTAAACACCACTTCGCGACTCGAGAACAAGGTGACATCACCGACTTGGGTCGCGCGGCCAGAAAATTCAAATATCAGTGGGAAAGTATAGCCAAATAAGCCAGAAGGAGTGTCTTCAATGATTGCTTCTTCTTGCACAAGTTGCTGGCTATAAAGCTCATGAATATCCAGTGAGCGGCCTAATTGTGAAATGATTTCACCGCTGTCATCACGAACAATAATGCCTTCGATCATTGGAATGGCTAATAACCCCTCCGCGGTGGTGACGGTTTGTTTGGTATTGAGTTCCCAAATTGCACGGGTTAAGCTGCGGCTGAACGTCTTTTGCAGCATAGTAAGCTCGTTACGAATGTAGTCTTTGGTATTGACGTACTCAGCTACTACTTGACCGCACGTGACGACAAAGGTTAGTAGGAAATAAACCGACAGCACATTAGTGAGCAATTTTTTTGAGAGGCTTTTTTGCAGCATGAATTAAGCTGAGCTCCTACGGTAAAGTTTATTGCCTTGGGATGATCTGTTGTTAAAGTTAGCCAATAAACGGTTAAAAATAAATAAATATCTTCATTAAATATGTTTTTTAACGACTTACTAAGGTGGGGTTTATGTGTTATAAGGTATTTATGTCTCATGACTGTTTTATTAACAACAACACAAGACTGACCACTTTATGAGTTATTCTGTCCTAGTTTGCGACGACTCCACAGTTGCTCGAAAACAAGTCGTTAAGCACCTTCAGAGTGCCCTCGAATTGACTGTTTTTCAAGCAGAAAATGGTCAGCAAGCGCTACAATTGCTGCAGCAGCAACAGATTGACTTATTGTGTCTTGATTTAACCATGCCGGTTTTAGATGGCATCGGGGTATTAGAAGCAATAAAAGCTCAGCAAATTGAATGTTATGTGGTGGTTATTTCTGCAGATATTCAAGCGCAAATGAAAGCCAAAGTTGAGAGCTTAGGGGCGTTAGGTTTTCTTGAAAAACCGGTAAACGCCGAACAGCTGCTGTCATTGTTGCATCAATACGGTATTCGTTAACGCCGAATAGGCTCTTATCATCCTCAATAAACTTGCAGCTCATCCCCTTGCTTTTCATTCAATAACAAAGCGATATCGATAGCTCTTTGTATTTACGCGGCACTTATCACTCTACAGACTTAAACTTCTTGTCATCAACAAACGGCCCTATTCGCAATATTAAATAGAGTAGCAATTATTCAGTTCGGTCTTATCTATGTTGGGCTCTATTTTCACCATGAAATTTTTGCATAATTTATTTTGATTTTCTGTATTGACAGCTAGCCTAATCATCAGGCACTCTAGAATTATGAAAACGAATATTATCACTACGACCATTATTACAACCACCATCCTAACGGGATAGTGGCATAGGTCGGTGCAAGTTTAAAAAAGGCCTGTGTTCACTTCGAACACAGGCCTTTTTTGTTTTTAGGAATGAGGAAAATAATGCGAGTACTAAAATTTGGAGGGTCGTCCCTCAAAGATTATGCCTGTTTACAAAGTGTCGGTGCTTTAGTCAAAGACTACGGGGGGCAGCAAGGGCTCATTGTGTTATCGGCACCAGGTGGCATGACCGATCAATTAGTGGAGTTAGTAGCCCTTGCCGCCAGCGGCACTGACTTTGAGCCACAATGGCAAGCGTTAACCAGCCGTTGTCAGCAGTTTTACCAGCAAGTTGAGCAAGACTATGGTAGCGTTTCACAGTGGCCCGATTTTGCGGCTTTGAAACAACAACTTGATGGAGTCAAGCTATTACGTTATTGCCCTGAGCAAGTTGAGGCCTTTGTTATTAGTTTTGGCGAGCGGGTGAGCGTGGCCTTGATAACAACGATGTTGCAAGCCGAAGCCATTGCACTGGATGCCGTTGCTTGTGTTAAAACACAAGGGGGCTATGTCGATGCCGAAGTAGATCTTAAGCTTAGCCGATTGTGCTTTAGTGAAATGGTACGCTCGCAAGCCTCTCGCTTTTATGTCATGGCTGGGTTTACTGGCAGTAATGAAGCCGGTGAGCTCACAACTCTGGGTCGAAATGGCTCAGACTATTCGGCTGCCGTCGCTGCCGCCTGTTTAGATGCCGAAGTATGCCAAATCTGGACAGACGTAGATGGGGTATACAGTGCCGACCCTAGACTGATAAAAAAAGCCATGAAAGTAGACGTACTGTCTTATAAAGAAGCCATGGAGCTGTCTTATTTTGGTGCTAAGGTGTTACACCCAAAAACCATTCTGCCTTGCGCTAAAGCCGATGTACCTTGTGAAATAAAAAATACGCATGCGCCAGACGTTCCAGGCTCTGTGATTTGCGCTCAAGGGGGAGGAGAAGCCCCGGTCAAAGCGTTATCAAGCCTCGATAATTTAGCTATGCTAACGGTGGCGGGTCCTGGCATGAAAGGCAAAGTGGGCATGGCCGCACGGGTGTTCTCAGCCTTAGCTGCCGATAACGTTTCTATCGTCCTCATTACCCAATCCTCATGTGAGTTCAGTATTAGCTTTTGTGTTCATGAACAAGATTTAGATCTGGCATTACAGGCACTAGAGCACGCCTTTGAATTGGAAACGCAAGCGGGGCTGATTGACCCCATTGAAGTGCAAAGGAACCTGGCGATTGTCACGCTAGTAGGTGATAACATGCGAGCACACAAAGGTTTGGCCGCAAAGTTTTTCGCCTCGTTAGCACAAGCTCAAGTGAACATTGTCGCCATCGCCCAAGACTCTACTGAAAGCGCCATCTCTGCGGTGGTCGACGGTGAGCTGTGCCAAGACGCCGTAAAAGTGTGTCATGAAAACTTTTTCACCCACATGCCATCCATCGATGTTTTCTTAATCGGTTGTGGCTTGGTGGGACAAGAGCTAATGCAGCAGTTTCATAAGCAGCAAGCTTGGCTTGAACAGCGCAACATTCGTTTAAATCTGTACGGCATTGCCAACTCATCCAAGTGCTATTTAGACAGTGAAGGTGTGCCTTTTGATAATTGGTCATTGGCATTACAGCAAGCCCAGCAGGGCTTTGAGCTTGCCACCCTGAGCCAGTTCGTCAAGGAGAATCATTTAATTAATCCGGTGATCGTGGATTGCAGTGCCTCACAACAGGTTGCAGACAACTACCTCGATTTTCTTAATGCCGGCTTTCATGTGGTGGCGGCAAACAAAAAGGCTAACACCGGCTCCTATGCCTATTACCAAGCATTGCAACAGGCTGCGTTAAACAAACGTCGGCACTTTTTATATGAAACCAATGTCGGAGCTGGGCTACCAGTATTAGATAACCTCAAGTTACTATTTGGCGCCGGGGACGAGCTATTATCATTCAATGGTATTTTATCTGGCTCATTGTCTTATATTTTTGGCGTCTTGTCTGACGGCTTAACCTTGTCACAAGCCACGGAAAAAGCGAAACAAAATGGCTTTACTGAGCCAGATCCCCGCGACGACCTATCGGGCACAGATGTGGCGCGTAAACTGCTTATTATCGCCAGAGAGTCAGGATTGCCACTGGAGCTTGAGGATATCGAGGTCGAATCGGTGTTGCCGGATGGCTTTGCTGAAGGGGCCAGTGTCGATGAGTTTATGCAGCAGTTACCGCAATTAGACGCCGTCTTTGCAGAGCGCATTGCCGCAGCTAGCCGAGAGGGCAAAGTGCTGCGCTACGTTGGCACCATTGAGCAAGGTAAGTGCCGAGTCGGAATTGAAGCAGTAGATGCTTGCCATGCATTATATGATATTCGCGATGGTGAAAATGCCTTGGCTATTCTCAGTCAGTACTATCAGCCCAAACCTGTGGTGATCCGCGGTTATGGTGCCGGAGCTGAAGTGACTTCAGCAGGTGTATTCGCTGATATTCTAAAAACATTGTCGCGCTAGAGGTAAAGATGAAAACATTTTATGCTCCTGCCTCGATGGGAAATTTCTGTGTCGGCTTTGATGCTTTGGGCGCTGCGATACAGCCGATTGATGGTTCCTTACTGGGCGATCAGGTGAGTATTGAAGCGGCCGCGACAGACAGCTTTAGCTGTATTGGTCCATACGCTGACAAGCTTTCTCCACAGCCTGAAGACAACCTTGCTTATCAGTGCTGGCAGCACTTTAAACAGCAGGTAGCGCCCACCATGCCAGCCGCGGCAATGACCTTACATAAAGGGTTGCCAGTGGGCTCGGGGTTAGGGTCGAGTGCGTGCTCTGTGGTGGCTGCGTTTGCGGCGCTTAATGACTTTGCCAACACTCAGCTTTCCCGCGAGGCGATGATAGAACTCATGGCTGATTTTGAAGCGAAAGTCAGTGGTGGTCGTCATTACGACAACATCACACCCTGTTACTTAGGCGGCTTACAGCTGACCGCTGATTGCATTGCCGGCAAAGCCTTACAACTTGACTGCAATGCCAGCTGGTATTTTGTTATTGCTTACCCAGGTTTTGCCTTGAATACGGCCAAGGCACGTGCTGCATTGGCCTCGCAGGTCTCGCTAGGCGATACTATCGAGTTTGCCCAACGCCTGTCTGGGTTTTGTGTACTTATGCAAAGCGGACGCTTTGATGAAGCACTGAGCATGATGCAAGACACCATTGCCGAAGCGGCACGAGCGCCATTAATTTCTGGCTTTTATGAAGCAAAACAAGCGCTTGAAAACCATGTTGCTGAGCTTGTAAGTATTTCTGGTGCCGGCCCAACGCTGTTTGCGCTATGCACCTCATTGGATAGCGCCAAGCAAGCACAAACGTGGTTACAGCAGCACTACATTAATGAAGCTGGGTTTAGTCATATTTGCCAACTTGATAATAAAGGCACAAGAGAATTGGGGGAGCAGGGATAATGAAATTAGAGAATTTAAAAGATAGAAAACAAGTGGTGTCATTTGTTGAGGCAGTAAAAGTGGGCTTGGGCCGTGATCAGGGAGTGTTTTTTCCAAAGCAGTTAACGCCATTAGCAGACATTGAGAGTTTGCTTGAGCAACCTTTTGTAGAGCGTAGCAGCAAAATTTTACAACACCTCATTGGTGATGAGCTACCGGCCGATAGCATTACCAGTTTGGTGGCAAATGCATTTAACTTTCCTGCGAAACTCGTTCCAGTTGCAGCACAGCAATACTGTTTGGAGCTGTTCCACGGTCCCACGCTAGCGTTTAAAGACTTTGGCGGGCGCTTGATGGCAGAGTGCATTGGCATGTTTAGCCAAGGAGAGCGGGTCACCATTCTAACGGCCACCAGTGGCGACACGGGAGCAGCCGTTGCCCACGCTTTTTATAACAAAGAAAACGTGGATGTGGTGATCCTCTATCCACACGGTAAAATCTCTTTGGCTCAGCAAAAGCTGTTTACTACCCTTGGTGGCAATATCCATTGTTATGCGGTAGATGGCAGCTTTGATGACTGCCAAGCTATGGTTAAATCGGCATTTTTAGATGATGAGGTAAAGCAAAAGCTGGGGCTCAATTCGGCCAACTCGATCAATATTAGTCGCCTGCTAGCACAGGTGTGTTATTACTTTGAAGCACTCGCGCAATTGCCTAAAGCTGAGCGTAACAAGGTACACATTTCTGTGCCCAGTGGTAACTTTGGCAATGTCTGTGCGGCGATGATTGCAGCAGCCATTGGCTTGCCAATTGCCAAGCTCAGTGCCACAACCAACCAAAATGACACAGTGCCGCGTTATATTGACTCTGGTGAGTGGGCACCGAACGCCACATTAGAGTCACTGTCCAATGCGATGGACGTGAGCAAACCTAATAACTGGCCTCGGGTAGAAACCATGTTAGAGAGAGGGGATTTTAGCAAACATGACTTTTATTCACGTTCGGTGTCAGAGCAGCGAACTCGGGAAGTCATGCTGGAGCTACTGGCTCAGGGCTACTTGGCTGAACCACACACGGCCATTGCTTACGAAGGGTTGCAACGAGACAGTGAGCCACAAGCAACCGGTATTTTTCTCGCCACGGCTCATCCGGCAAAATTTAAAGAGTCGGTTGAAAATGTTATAAATCAAGAGATTGAGATGCCTGAAGCGCTTGCTGAAGCCTTACAAAAGCCATGCTTAGCAGAGCCTCTCAGCGCTGACTACTCGGCGTTAAAAGATGCCATGATGGCGAAGTTACTGTGACAGCCACGAGCTAATTACGGGGTGCTTGCCCCCCGTTTTCGCCTAACCCATTCACTGCTATATTACCATTTTTAATGCAACTTCTGTTTTTGTATAAAAATTTTAAATGTTTAAATAAAAAAATATCATCGCCGTAGGGGTGTGAAATAAATTCAATCCCTGCTTAAATATGGCCATGCTAATTTTACAGATGAATGAGTGTGGCTATCACCTCAGCATCTTTTAAAACCTTTACGTTTACCTAGGAGAAACCATGTTAGAACGTAACATGAACATCGCAGATTTTGATCCTGAACTACATGCAGCGATTGCGGCGGAAACTTCGCGCCAAGAAGAGCACATCGAGCTTATCGCCTCAGAAAACTACTGTAGTCCACGTGTTCTTGAAGCACAGGGATCGCAGTTAACCAATAAATATGCTGAGGGTTATCCAGGTAAGCGTTATTACGGTGGTTGTGAGCACGTCGATGTGGTTGAGCAATTAGCCATAGACCGCGCTAACGAACTATTTGGTTCAACTTACGCAAACGTGCAACCACACGCAGGTTCGCAAGCCAATGCAGCGGTTTTCCAAGCGCTTCTTCAGCCACACGATACCGTACTAGGTATGAGCCTGGCACACGGTGGCCACTTAACTCATGGTTCGCACGTAAACTTCTCTGGTAAAACCTATAACGCCATTCAATACGGCCTAAACGAAGAAACCGGTGAAATTGATTACGCCCAGGTTGAAGCATTAGCTCTTGAGCACAAGCCAAAAATGATCATTGGCGGTTTCTCTGCTTATTCAGGTATTGTTGATTGGGCTAAGTTCCGCGAGATTGCTGATAAAGTAGGTGCTTACTTACTGGTTGATATGGCACACGTAGCAGGCCTTGTTGCCGCGGGTGTTTACCCAAGTCCAGTGCCTCACGCCCACGTAGTTACCACCACAACGCACAAAACGCTAGCAGGCCCACGTGGTGGTCTGATCATTTCAGCTTGTGGTGACGAAGATATCTACAAAAAGCTAAACAGTGCGGTTTTCCCTGGTGGTCAAGGTGGCCCTCTGTGTCACGTAATTGCGGCTAAAGCAGTGGCGTTCAAAGAAGCACTTGAGCCAGAGTTCAAAGCATACCAAACCCAAGTGGTAAAAAATGCCCAGGCAATGGTAGAAGTACTGCAACAGCGCGGCTACAAAGTGGTTTCTGGCAAAACAGATAACCACTTATTCCTGCTTGACCTGATTGACAAAGACATCACGGGTAAAGACGCAGATGCGGCACTGGGTAATGCCAATATCACGGTAAATAAAAACTCAGTACCGAATGACCCGCGTTCACCGTTTGTTACTTCTGGTCTGCGTATTGGCTCGCCGGCTATCACCCGTCGCGGCTTTAAAGAAGCGGAATCGAAAGAGCTTGCAGGTTGGATCTGTGACGTCTTAGATAACATCAACGACCCAGCGGTTCAGGCCCAAGTGAAAGAAAAAGTAAAAGCAATTTGTGCTAAATTACCGGTTTACGCATAAAATCGCACACAAAAAAGCAGTTTTTTTGTTATGATTAAGGCCGCATTTAAGCGGCCTTTTTTGTTTGCCCGGTTCTCATTAAGGTCGCTCTAGCCAATTGCCTGTGTATTCGTGATAACAGTCGGCAAAGCTGGTCAAGGCGAGTGATGGCTAAACTCAGTCAAACACTCACTGGTATTCCAGCCTCGTTTGGTTAGCGATGAAGCCGTTACGCATTAACATGCGATGACGGCATAAACATCCTATTTAGTTTTGTAGAGCTGGGGTTAGTTAACGAGAACGCTTATGCATTGCCCATTTTGTACAGCCAAAGACACCAAAGTGATCGATTCCAGATTGATCGCATCCGGTCATCAAGTTCGCCGCCGCCGTGAGTGCATTTTATGCCATGAGCGCTTTACCACCTTTGAAGGCGCTGAACTGCTTATGCCCAGAGTGATAAAACAAGATGGTTCGCGTGAGCCTTTTAATGAAGACAAACTCCTCAATGGTATGCATCGGGCGCTAGAAAAGCGTCCCGTTAGCACCGAACAAATAGAAGAAGTGGTACATAAAATTAAGTCGCAAATTCGTGGCACTGGCGAGCGCGAAGTGTCCAGTGACTTGATTGGCGAATGCATCATGGAGTCATTAAAAAAACTCGATAAAGTGGCGTATGTGCGCTTTGCTTCTGTGTATCGCTCGTTTGAAGATATTCGTGAATTTGGCGAAGAAATTGCGAGGCTAGGAGATTGAGCCAGTCGTTTAGCCCACAAGACCAAGCCTATATGCAGCGCGCCATTGCGCTGGCAAAGCGTGGTCAGTTTACCACCAGTCCTAATCCCAATGTTGGCTGCGTGATTGTTAAAAACGATGAAATTGTTGGTGAAGGCGCGCACCTAAAGGCAGGTGAGCCACATGCCGAAGTGCATGCACTGCGAATGGCAGGCGCTCGTGCCCAAGGGGCCACCGCTTATGTAACTTTAGAGCCGTGTAGCCACTATGGTCGCACGCCACCCTGTGCTGAGGGGCTGATCAAAGCCAAAGTCGCCAAAGTCATTGCCGCGATGGTGGACCCCAACCCCGAAGTCGCTGGGCGCGGTCTGGCGATGTTACAAGACGCTGGCATTGACACCGCATCAGGGCTGTTAGAGCAGCAAGCGGTAGAGCTTAATCGTGGTTTTTTAAAGCGCATGGCAACGTCTATGCCGTTTGTGAGCTGTAAATTAGCCGCCTCCTTGGACGGTAAAACAGCGCTGAATAATGGCCAAAGTAAATGGATCACCTCTGAGCCCGCTCGCCTGGACGTACAACAACATCGCGCCCAAAGCTGCGCCATTCTCAGCGGCGCCGATACCGTGCTTGCAGACAATGCCCGATTAAACGTGCGCAGTGAATTTGCCGCGCAAGTAGAGTATCCATTAACGCAAATTCGCCAACCGCTGCGTGCCGTGATTGATTCTGATAATCGATTGACTCCGGACTTGGCTTTTTTTCAAATTGCTGCACCGATAGTTATTTTTCGCCGTACTATTGATAATTCACACGATTGGCCTCACTACGTAGAACAAATAGTTATACCTGAAGTGGCAGGAAAGCTGGATTTACAGGCGATTTTGCAAACGCTCGGTAACAAACAGTGTAATGCCTTGTGGTTAGAGGCTGGGGCCACCTTATGTGGTGCCATGCATGAGCAAAACCTGATTGATGAATACATTGTTTATTTGGCACCTAAAATCATAGGTCCAGGGCGGGGGTTGTTTAATACACCGGAACTGACTCAGATGAGTGACATCGCTGAGCTGCAATTTAATGCCGTGAGCCAAATTGGCCCAGATATAAAAATCATCGCAAGTAAAGAGAAGTAATATGTTTACAGGTATTGTTGAAGCAACAGGTAAAATTAGCGAGCTACAGTTACAAGGCGGTGATTTAATTGTCAGAATTTCTAGCTCGTCACTGGATATGCAGGATGTGCAATTAGGCGATAGCATTGCCACCAATGGTGTGTGCTTGACCGTGACAGCAAAGTTTAACGACGGTTTCCGTGCCGATGTCTCTAATGAAACACGGGCGCTAACGCTGTTTTCTGAATACCAAAAAGGTCAACTGGTGAACCTTGAAAAGGCGCTGCAGCCGACTTCGCGTTTAGGTGGTCACTTGGTCTCCGGGCACATCGATGGCGTTGCTGAAGTGGTGGCGATTAACCCTAATGCCAGAGCCACGGAGTATTGGTTACAAACCAAACCTGAGCTAATGAAATACATCCCCTATAAGGGATCTGTTGCTATCGATGGTATCAGTTTAACGGTGAATGCCGTAGAAGAGAATAAATTTAAATTGACCATAGTGCCACATACGGCACAAGAAACCACCGTAGCGGGGTTTCAGGTTGGGTCAATGGTCAACCTTGAAGTTGACCAAATTGCGCGCTACCTCGAAAGATTAATTCATGCCGAGCAAGGCGCAGCCAGCGGTTCTACTCTCACAACAAGTTTATTGGCGAAAGCTGGCTTTATAAAGTAGCCAAAGACAAAGTACAAAATGGGAAAACTATGAGTTTAAACACTGCTGAGGAAATCATTGCTGACATTAAAGCCGGTAAAATGGTAATTTTAATGGATGATGAAGACCGAGAAAATGAAGGTGATCTGATCATTGCGGCAGAACACATTACACCAGACGCAATCAATTTCATGGCGACCTACGGCCGCGGTTTAATCTGTTTGACTATGACCCAGGAGCGTTGTGAGCAATTAAACTTACCGCTAATGGTAAAGTCGAATGGCGCGCAATTTTCCACTAACTTTACTTTGTCTATCGAAGCGGCAAAGGGAGTCACTACCGGGATCTCAGCCGCTGACCGAGCGCGCACCGTTCAGGCTGCCGTTGCCAAAGGCGCAGTACCAGAAGACATTGTGCAACCAGGGCACATTTTCCCTATTATGGCGCAGCCAGGTGGAGTATTAACACGTGCAGGGCACACTGAAGCAGGCTGTGACTTAGCCAGACTTGCCGGTCTTGAACCGTCATCGGTGATCGTCGAAATTCTCAACCCCGATGGTACCATGGCACGTCGCCCGCAATTGGAAGTGTTTGCTAACGAACATGGCATTAAAATTGGCACCATTGCCGATTTAATTGAGTACCGCAACCTTAATGAAACCACCATTGAAAAAGTGGCACAGTGTAAACTGCCGACTGAATATGGTGAGTTTAATCTAGTGACTTACAAAGACACCATCGACAATCAACTGCACTACGCCATGATTAAAGGCGAAGTGAAAAGCGATGCGGCCAACCTAGTTCGAGTGCACTTGCAAAGCACCTTTAATGATATTTTGCATTCAGACCGCAGTGCTGACAGAAGTTGGACTTTGCCAAGTGCCATGCAATACATCGCCGAGCACGATGGCGTGTTGGTGATTTTAGGTAAACAAGAGCACAGCGAAGACATCGAAGCTTTGGTTAAAGCCTTTGCCGCAGAAGATGCCGGTGAAAAAGTGAATTACCGCAAGTTTCAAGGCACCTCGCGTACCGTAGGGGTGGGCTCACAAATTTTGGCGGATTTGGGGATCCAAAAAATGCGCCTAATGAGCTTACCGAAAAAGTATCACGCGCTGTCGGGCTTCCACCTCGAAGTGGTTGAATACGTAGAACCGCAATAAAAAATCACAGCCAAATTGATTGTTATTGTCTACGCTGAGATAGTAGGCGAATGTCATAATACTGTGTTATTATGCGCCTCAATTTGGCAATTGCTCAGACTGATTAGGAACATCTGATGAAAGTAATCGAAGGTAATAAATACGCACCAGGCAAAAAATTTGCCATTGTCATTTCACGCTTTAATGATTTTATTGGCAGCAGCTTGTTAGAAGGCGCCGTTGATGAATTAAAACGCACCGGCGGTGTGAGTGAAGATGATATTACGGTTGTATATGTACCTGGCGCTGTAGAGCTACCACTGGCGGCAAAACGCATTGCAATGAAAAAAGAGCATGATGCTATCATTGCCCTAGGCGTGATTATTCGCGGCGGTACACCTCACTTTGATTTAGTCGCTAACGAGTCAAACAAAGGCTTAGCCAGTGTTTCACTCGACTACGATGTTCCAGTGGCTTTTGGCGTACTGACTACTGAAAGCATTGAGCAAGCCATAGAGCGCGCGGGCACCAAAATGGGCAACAAAGGCGGCGAAGCTGCTCTTGGTGCACTGGAAATGGTGAACGTGCTTGAGCAAATTTAAGAGGAATCTCAGTGAAACCAGCAGCTAGACGCAAAGCACGTGTACTCGCTTTACAAGCTATTTATTCATGGCAGCTAAGTGGCAATCCAATTGCCGATATTGAACAGCAAATGCTTATCGAGAACGACGTCAGCAAAGTTGATGTCGAATACTTTAAAGACTTGGCTCGTGGTGTGGTCGTAAACCAAAAGCAATTGGATGAAGTCATTGCACCACACCTAGCACGCCCACTTGCTGAGCTCGATATGGTCGAGCTGGCGGTGTTACGAGTAAGCGCTTATGAGCTTAAGTTCCGCGAAGATGTACCATACAAAGTGGCCATTAACGAGGGCATTGAGCTGGCGAAGATGTTTGGTGCTGAAGAAAGTCACAAGTTCGTTAATGGCGTACTAGATAAAGCCGTTAAGTTTATACGCAGGTAAGTGTGATTAAAGGAACAGCCGGCCTAGGCCGGCTTTTTTGTGTATGAAAGAATTTGAGCTAATCAATCATTACTTTAAAGGTCGTGGCATCGTTCGTCGCGATGTTGAACTGGGGATCGGTGATGACTGTGCATTAGTCAGTGTTCCCGATGGTTATCAATTAGCGATCACCACAGACACCTTGGTGAGCGGAGTGCACTTCTTCTCCGATATCCCAGCAAAAGCCTTAGGCCACCGTGTTATTGCGGTTAACCTCAGTGACTTAGCAGCCATGGGCGCGGAGCCTGCGTGGATTTCGCTAGGCTTGACCCTGCCGAATGCGGATATGGATTGGCTCGAGGCGTTTACCGCTGGCATGCATGAAATTGCTCAGTATTATAATGTCCAAATCATTGGCGGAGATACCACCCAAGGACCACTGACCGTCACTGTGTGTGCCAAAGGTATTTTACCCGCAGGCAAAGGGCTAAAACGCAGCGGTGCTAAGGTGGGTGACTGGATTTATGTCACTGGGCCTTTAGGAGATGCAGGTTTGGCCATTGAAGCGCGCAAGCAAGGCTGGTCGCTAGCCGCTGAACACTTGGCGGCAGCACAGCACAAGTTTCACTTCCCTGCGCCACAGGTGGCTGCCGGGCAAGTACTCCGAGGCTTAGCCACTGCAGCGATTGATATCTCTGATGGTTTACTGGCCGACCTACAACACATTCTTCGCAGTTCCGATGTTGGTGCTAAAGTAGACGCCGATAAGGTTCCCATGTCTACGGCGTTAACTGAGAGCTTGGCAGAGGATCAAAGATTAGCACTGGCGCTTGGCTTTGGTGATGATTATGAGCTGCTGTTTACCGTCAATGACAATAACAAAAGTGCTGTTGAAAGTCGCTTACAACAGTATGGTGTAGAGCCGGTTTGTGTCGGCCAAATTACAGCCCAAAGTGGTGAAATTCAATTGCTCAACCAAGGCCAGCCGTACCAATTACGTGGTATGGGATTTGAGCACTTCAGCTAGGAGTCGGTTTGATTACGCAGTACAAATTTGATTTAACTAAACCCCATCAGTTTTTTGCCTTAGGGTTTGGTTTAGGGCTTGCTAGGAAGGCGCCTGGAACCGTGGGCACCATAGGCGCACTGCCATTTATTTTTCTTACTTATGGCATGCCAATTTGGTTTCAAGGCATTGTTGCTATCATCATGACATTGTTTGGTATTTGGGTTTGTGGCAAAACCGCAGATGATGTTAATGTACATGACCACCCCGCTATTGTGTGGGACGAGGTGGCTGGATTTTATATAACCATGATTGGTGCTGCCTTGAGTTGGCAGGCATTGTTAGTGGGGTTTATTTTATTCCGCTTTTTTGACATTCTAAAACCCGGTCCCATCCGCTTTTTGGATAAGCGCCTTCATGGCGGCTCGGGGATTATGCTAGATGACGTATTGGCTGGTCTTTTTTCATTGGTTTGCGTGCAAGCTTTGTTTAAAACTGGCATTTTAACTTAACTGTGCTTATGTGATGGAATCCCAATGACACGGCTCTTGTTTTTGCTTTTTGGTTTGCTGCTTTCAAGCTCGAGCTTGGCGGCCATTGACGACTATGTTGTCAAACAGTGGAATATACAAAGCGGATTACCATCGCAAAGTGTTAAAAGTGTGGTACAAGACGAGCAGGGCTACATTTGGTTAGGCACCCAGTTTGGCTTAAGTCGTTTCGACGGTCATCAATTTCAAAACTTCAACACCCAAAATACCGACTTTCTCAATAGTAACGCCATCAATAAGTTGCTGGTGGACCGCTTTGGGATGTTATGGATTGGCACCCGCCGCGGCTTATTGCGCCTAGACCCACAAACCATGGTGGCGCAGCGGTTTGACTTACAAGGTCCGGTGCGTGACATTTTGGCTGATGAAGACGGTGGTATTTGGGTTGCCGCCAATGGTCTTTATTATGTCTCTGCGAAAAAGTTAACCCTTGCTGCAAATAACATCGAGCAATCCAACCTCAGCGTCACTCAGATTAATCAAATCGTCGGCTCCGTCACCAAAATGGCACTGGTGCCTGATGGCATTTGGCTGGTCAATGAGCGGCACTTGCTGAAAATCAGCGAGTCCAGCAACCGTAGTGGTGATGGCGTTAGACTGGAATTGGCCAGCAAAGTCTCTCTTCCTGAACAGCTGGCCCAAACCATAGTGCATGACTTGGCTTGGGTGGATGGGAAGTTATTTCTAGCTTCTGAGTTAGGTGCCTACTTTCTCGACTTTGACGAGGTGCTAAGGCGCTATCAAGAAGTAGGCAATAATGCCGTGTATAAGTTCCTCAATGACAAAGAGGGTGGACTCTGGGTATCCACCTATGGCCGTTTATTATATCGTCAGAGTAATGGTATTTGGCAGTCCGTTGAGCCCATACAGCTGGATCAAAGTATTTGGTTTGCTGATATCTTTATGGACGATGACAGCAATATATGGCTAGCAAGTTTGAACGAAGGGCTATGGTTAGCCCATGCCGGTAAAGTGGAACGCCATCATATTGGCCAGCGCAGCAGTCAAGCCATTTCAGCCATTACGCAAAGCCCAGATGGCGACATTTGGGTTGCCAGCCGAGAAGGGCTTGGGATCATCGGCCCCAGAGAGGGCTATAAGCCAGTGCTCAGCAGTTTACAGCTCAACCGCTCGGTGATCCACGATTTAGAATTTGTTGATGAGCGCTTAATTATCGGCACAGATCGCGGCGCTTTGTTGTATGAAGAGGGATCGCTGCAACCGATTAGCGATCGTGAGCTACGACAAAACCCGGTGTTCTCGTTAAGCCCATCAAACCGTGGCGGCATGTGGTTTGGTACTGGACGAGGACTGTATCGTCTTGATTATAATGGCATCACGCCGTTTGCTTACAATGCCTTTTTAGGCAGTCAATTTGTCACCTTTGTGCAAGATTTTCCCCGTTACGGCTTTATTGGCACCAATAAAGGGGCGTATCGCTATAACGACAAAGGCATTGAAAAAATTGGTGCGCAGATTTCTTTAGACTCGGCTTACGTCACCAGTATTTTGCATCTAGATACCGTGACCACCTTAGTAGGATCGCTTAATGACGGCTTATTCTACCGTACCAAGGCCGGCGACTGGTATCAGCTCGATGCTTCCAACGGCTTACCTTATGGCTCCATTTTTTCTCTGCATTTTGATAAAAATAACCAACTGATCTGGGTCAGTACAATGAAAGGTGTGTATCGCATGCCAGTGAAGCAGTTCAGCAATAAGATAGAAAGCCTCAAAGTTGAGCAAGTGATCAGTCCATTTGATCGCCAGCTCGACGGTCGACCCAGTCAATGCTGTTCAGGCCTTGGCCATGATGCGGTGGTAGAAACCGATGAAGCGATTTTTTATCCCAGCTTACAAGGGGTGGTGGAAATCCCTAAAAACGTACAGCTGTTCGGCGGCGGGGATTTACAGCCGCGCTTTGAGTCTTTGGTCACAGACGAGCGCACATTAAGCTCAAACGCGCTCACTTCTGAGGTTGAACTCGATACCTCAGAGCGTGACTTAACCATTAATTATACCGCGATTGATTTTTACGCCCCTCACAGCATTGAGTTTCGCTATCGCTTAGAAGGGCATGACAGTCAATGGCGCGATGCCCAGTCTCGTCGCGAGGCGATTTATACCAACTTGCCGCCGGGCAACTTTCGCTTTCTGCTAGAAGTAAAGCGTCAAGGGCAAGACTGGGAGCAAGCGAAAACCTTGGCTCTGGATATTCTGATGCCGCGGCGCTTTGACGAAACCGTGTACTTCAGGCTGTTTATTACCTGTGCTTTTGTGTTTATGTTCTACCTGATCTTCTGGGTCTTCAGAGCGCAAGAAAGACGCAAGCAGGCCGCCTTAGAAGACTTAGTTGCTGAACGTACCACCGAGTTACGTAAGGCCAATGAAAAGCTTAACCAGGTCAATACCCAGCTAAAACTGGTGAGCCACTCTGATGAGCTCACTGGGCTGCGGAGCCGCCGTTTCTTATTCGACCAATTGCCCAAAGACGTTGAGCACTATCAGCGCAACGCGCAATCCTTACAGGCACAAAACAAGAGCCTAGTATTGATGATCATGAATATCGACAATTTCAGTAAGATCAATGATTCTTACGGGCCCATTGGCGGCGATAGCTGCTTGCAACAGCTTGCCACGTTACTGAATACTCGCACCCAAGGCTCGGATTACGTGGTGCGCTGGAGTGGCGATGAGTTCTTATTGTTGCTCAGGGATTTCAGTCGCGATCACATTGAAGAATACGTAAGCGACTTGTGTAAGGCCATTGCAGAGACAGATTATTTATTGCCCAATGGTAAGTCCACCAAACTTACAGTATCCATGGGCTGGTCTTATTATCCGCTGCCGCTATTAGGTGGCAAGGTAATTGGCTGGGAGTCATCGGTGAATTTAGCGGATATTGCTTTGCACCAAGTGAAACAGCGCGGAGGCGATGGCGCCGCCACCATCATTTTTGATGATCAACTGGATGCCTTTGAATTTGAACAAAGTGCCAATATTGAGGAACAACTGGAGTTGCTCCAGAGTAATGGCTTAGCCGACGTTAAAGTCTGGATGCGCTAGTAGTATTAATACCACTGCGGTTTACTTAAGCGAATGAATAAAAAAGGCTTCTCAGTAGAAGCCTTTTTAGTATTTGGAGCTAGCGACAACAACCGCCTTATTATTGCATCCAGCGGTTGATCTGCTCGCGGATCCCGTCGCTGTTTAAGCCGAGCTCGGCATGAATTTCACCTTGAGTGCCATGCTTAATAAACTCATCTGGTAATCCCAGTAGCTTCACAGGCTTGCTATAGCCTTGGGCGGCAAAGTATTCAATCACCGCCGAGCCAGCGCCGCCAGCAATGGCATTATCTTCTATGGTAACAAAACGCTCATGACTGCCCACAAGCTCATCGAGCAATGCGGTATCAAGTGGTTTAACAAAGCGCATATCGACCAAGGTGGCGTTCAGTTCAGTTGCCACTTCAGTGGCATTGTCCAGTAAGGTACCAAAGTTTAGAATGGCTAGTTTTTCACCTTCGCGGACTACTTTGGCTTTGCCTATTTCTAGCGCCGTCATGGTCTGACTGACTTCGGCACTGCCTGCGCTACCACGAGGATAACGTACAGCAGCTGGTTGCTGTAATAAATGACCAGTGTAAAGCATCTGACGACACTCATTTAAATCACTCGGGGCCATTATCACCAAATTAGGAATACAGCGTAGGAAGCTTAAATCGTAAGCACCTTGGTGAGTTTCACCATCAGCACCCACCACACCGGCGCGGTCAATAGCAAACAATACCGGTAAGTTCTGTAATGCCACGTCATGAATAAGCTGGTCGTATGCCCGTTGTAAAAACGTCGAGTAAATGGCCACAACGGCATTCAGGCCTTCACAGGCAAAGCCTGCACCCAGGGTCACGGCATGTTGCTCGGCAATGGCAACATCAAAATATTGCTGTGGATACTCTTTTGAGAAGCGCACTAGTCCCGAGCCTTCGCGCATGGCCGGGGTTATGGCCATCAGCTTGCTGTCTTCGGCGGCCATGTCACAGAGCCAGTCGCCAAACACTTTTGAGAAGGTCGGGGCACTAGGCTTGGATTTCGGTAGGCTGTGCACGCTAGGATCAAACTTAGGCACGCCGTGATAGCCAATAGGATCGGCCTCAGCAGGTTTGTAACCTTTGCCTTTTTGCGTCTTGATGTGCAGCAGTTGCGGGCCTTTCAAGCTGCGCATGTTACGCAGCGTGTCGACCAACATGCCAACATCATGGCCGTCGATTGGGCCAATATAGTTAAAGCCCAGCTCTTCGAAGAAAGTCCCCGGTATGATCATACCTTTCAGGTGTTCTTCCATTCTTCCAGCCAGCTCTTTCACCGGCGGTACCCCTGAAAGAAGCTTTTTGCTGCCTTCACGAATATTGGTGTAAAAGCTACCAGAAAGAATTTTTGCAAACTGGTTATTCAACGCCCCGACGTTTTCAGAAATTGACATTTCATTGTCGTTGAGGATCACCAGCATATCTGGATTGACGTCGCCAGCGTGATTCATGGCTTCAAATGCCATGCCCGCGGTCATGGCACCATCGCCAATCACCGCCACCGTTTTTCTGCCTAGGCCTTCTTTTTCAGCGGCAATGGCCATAGCCAATGCGGCAGAAATAGACGTACTTGAGTGACCGACACTAAAGGTATCGTATTCACTTTCGCCACGATAAGGGAACGGGTGGAGGCCATCTTTTTGGCGAATGCTGTGCATTTGGTCACGGCGACCCGTGAGTATTTTGTGGGGGTAGGCTTGATGGCCAACGTCCCAAACTAACCTGTCGGTTGGGGTCGAGTAGACGTAGTGCAATGCCACTGTAAGCTCAACGGTGCCTAAACCCGAAGCAAGATGGCCACTGCTTTGTGACACTGAATCGAGTAAGTAGGCACGTAACTCATCACTAAGCGCCATTAACTTGTGTTGTGGTAGTTGACGAAGCTGACTCGGTTCGTCAATTAACGCCAATAAAGGATACTTGCTGCTATCAAGTTTCATGGTAATTATCAGAGTCCTAAGCGAGCCTGTGCAAGCAAAATGGTATAAATTGGCACGACTCACTGCAAAGTTATTAAAATTCTTCAGCAACTGGTCATATTATTACGTTCACCAGTTTTTACAAAGCAATTGTGTCTTTTTTCTTACGCCTGAGTGCTTAATGATCTCTGGCAATAATATAATTGGCTAACGCCGCCAGGGTTTGCGTATTTCCTGGTACATCCTCTAAGGCTTGCAAGGCGGTATCTATCAACTGCTCTGCTTTCAGTTGTGCTTGTGGTAGTCCAAGTAATGCTGGGTAGGTCGCTTTGTTGTGACCTAGGTCCGAGCCTTGTGGTTTGCCCAGTGTAGCCGTATCGCCCTCAACATCAAGAATGTCATCTCTAACCTGAAAGGCCAGACCAATGGCGTTACCATAGGTACGCATGGCGCTACGCACTTGATCAGTGATGGTATCGCTGCGGCCGCACAGCAAGCCCAGTTCAATAGCGCTGTTCAGTAAGGCACCGGTTTTTAAGCGGTGAATACGCTCAAGTTCGTTGATGGTGATGGCTTTATCTGTGGCGGCGATATCAAGCGCTTGCCCACCCACCATACCTTGCAACCCTGAGGCTTTAGCCAACACTTGGATCATCTGCAGCTGCTGTTGCTGGCTGACTGCAAAGCAGTGATTGCTTAGCAACTCAAACGCTAAGGTTTGTAAGGCGTCGCCTGCTAAAATGGCCGTTGCTTCATCATACATAACATGACAAGTCGGGCGCCCGCGCCTGAGATCGTCGTCGTCCATGGCTGGCAAGTCATCGTGAACCAAAGAGTAACTGTGAATACATTCAATGGCTGCCGCAGCACAGTTAAGGTCTTCAGCATCAGCGCCAAACAGCTCACCAGTACTGAATACTAAAAATGGCCGTAAGCGTTTGCCGCCATTTTCGATGCTGTATCGAGTTGCTGCCTTGATGGTGTCATCGGTGTCGAGCTGTTGTGCAAAGTAATCGACAATGGTGCTTTCTACTCGAGATTTGGCACGTTCTAATTGTGTGTGTAGTTCGTTGGACATTATGCTTCGTTATCAAATGGCTTTAACTGCGCTTGTTCGCCTTCGCCCATTAAAATGGCAACCTGTTGTTCAGCTTGTTGGAGCTTTTGATTGGAGGCGTTGGCCAGCTTAATGCCGCGCTCAAACTGTTTTAATGCTTGGTCAAGCGCTAAACTGCCATTTTCCATATCTGCAACAATTTGCTCAAGTTCTTGCATGGCTTCTTCAAAGCTTAAGTTTTCTGGTTTTTTAACCGCCATAAGTAACATTGACCTGTAATATGAAAGTGCAGCAATTTTAGGGGGATTGGGCGCAGAGGTCAAAAAAACCCGCGACTTTTTGATCCCAGTGCGTATCGTCATCACAAGATCTGCTATAAACTCGCATTTTAAACACTTTTTAATATAATAGTGTTAAGTTGTAGCAAAACTTGCCGATAAACCGAATAATAATAACTGCGTGATTTATCACAAATAACTTCCCTCGGAGGACATGTGGATTTAGCAACGGTAATAGGGATCCTGGGTGCCATAGGTTTGATTATTATGTCTATGGTACTAAGTAGTGATGGCCAGGTCGCGATGTTCTATAACACGCCTTCCGTCGTTATCGTATTTGGTGGCTCGATCTTCATCGTGTTATCCAACTTTACCTTAGGTCAGTTCTTTGGCATCGGTAAAGTGGCCGCAAAGGCCTTTATGTTCAAAATTGAAACCCCAGAAGAATTGATCGAAAAAGCCGTTGAACTTGCTGACTCTGCTCGTAAAGGGGGCTTTTTGGCGCTGGAAGAAGCGGAAATTCCCAACCAGTTTATGCGTAAGGGCGTAGACATGCTGGTGGATGGTCACGATGCCGACGTGGTACGTGCTACCTTACAAAAAGACATTGCATTAACGACCAATCGCCATGAAATGGGGGCGGGATTATTTAAATCACTGGCAGATATTGCTCCGGCAATGGGGATGATTGGTACCCTTATCGGGTTAGTGGCAATGCTATCCAACATGGATGACCCTAAAGCCATTGGTCCGGCGATGGCCGTGGCACTATTAACCACTTTGTATGGTGCCTTCTTAGCCAACGTGGTTGCCATCCCAATTCAAACCAAGTTGGAATTGCGTAAAGACGAAGAAGAGCGCAACCAACGTCTCATTCTGGATGCGGTTTTAGGCATTCAAGATGGTCAAAACCCGAAAGTCATTGAAGGTATTCTGAAAAATTATTTACCTGAGTCTAAGCGTGGTGTCGAGGCCGAGGAGTAACTATGTCAGATGAAAAAGAATGTAAATGTCCACCGCCTGGGCTGCCGGCCTGGATGGGGACGTTTGCCGATCTGATGTCGTTGTTAATGTGCTTTTTCGTATTGCTATTGGCTTTTTCAGAAATGGACGTGCTTAAGTTTAAGCAGATTGCAGGATCCATGAAGTTTGCCTTCGGGGTACAAAACAAAATTGAAGTAAAAGACATTCCCAAGGGCACCAGTGTCATTGCGATGGAATTCACGCCGGGTAAACCTGAACCCACTCCCATTGAAACCATTCAACAGCAAACCGTGGAGATGACCCAGCAAATGCTCGAGTTTCAAGCGGGCGATGAGTCATCAGCTGGCGGTCGTCAAGAGCAGCGTGGTAATAAACGCGGCGGCGAGTCCTCCAGTACTGCCCAGCAACAGGCCTCTACACAGGCTGTTGCTTCTGCCGATCAAGAGCAAGTTAACGAGTTGGTGAAAAAGATAGCGCAGCAGTTAGAAAAGCAAATTATGGACGGCGCTATTGAACTGGAGTCACTGGGGCAACAAATCATTATCCGCATTCAAGAGAACGGCTCTTTTCCCGCCGGTAGCGCGTTTTTACAGCCCAAATTTGAGCCTGTGATTGAAGATATTGCCGAGTTACTTAAAGACGTACCTGGCGAAATCACCGTATCAGGCCACACCGATGATTTTCGCGTTACCAATGAGCTTTATTCCAATAACTGGGACTTATCTGCCACTCGAGCGGTGGCGGTAGCCAGCGTAATGGAGGGAGTTCCGGGTTTTGATAAAAACCGCATGGTGGTAGTAGGGCACGCCGACACTCGGCCGTTGGTTCCTAATGAAACCAACGCTGACAGGCGCCGCAACCGCCGTGTAGAGATTTCTATTCTGCAAGGCAAGCCGAAAGAGTCTGATCCCATTGAAGTAAGAGAAAATTAATTACATTTTATTGCCAAATGAAAGCGGATTAGCTATTGTTTTGCTTAGTGAAATTTTAAGGAGAAAACCCAGTGATTTTAACTCAAAAGCCGCAGAACTTCCGCTTACCAGGTGGCAATGGTCAAGGCGGCGACGATGACAAAGAAAATAACTAATCACACTTCAGCAATATGTTAGATTATTGGGAGCCGATACGGCTCTTTTTTGTGCAATATAGCATTCCTATTTCACTGCTGGCAGTGGTGTGTTGTGCGCTGCTTGGTGATATAAAAGCTTTGCGCTATGCTGCATTGATTGCAATATTCTATATTGTGGGCAACTTTACCGATGGTATCATTAGAGACTTTGATGATGATAAAGTCTACCGCTACTTCTTTTGGGCATTAAACGACATCATCTTTATGGCGATTATTGCTTATTGGGCAGTAAAAGATAAAGTCTATATGTGGCAAAGTGTGTTGGCACAAATCATCATTATTCCTGCGCCTTTGCTGCAGTTCTTTCGGCTAGTAGACCGACATTTGATGGACATGTCCTATTCTACTTACCTGTATCCAACTATTATTCCCATCGTCAATGTTGCCACCTTGTGCCTGGCGTTTGTGCCGGTAATAAGCTTTTGGCAGCTAAGAAAGCAGCGCTTGGCGACGCAAGACCTAAAGCAAGAAGGGGAGACTAGCTGCTAAGCAGCTAGTCCTGAGTGGCGTTTAGCCAAGACTTGGGATCAATCCCGCCATTTGCATAAATTGCGAAGAGATAATCATTACCCCAAACAGAGCGGCTAACCCCAGCCCCAGGTTACCCCCTTTCACTCGATAGCCTTCAGCGCCTCGTATTTTTCGTTGCTTCCAGACCATGGCAACGGGCAGAAAAACCGCTAACACAACCAGTGCAATGGCGGCGTAACCCAGTGCCATAATAAACCCTTTAGGATAAAACAAGGCAAAGCCCAGCGGTGGCAAAAAGGTAATTAGCGCGGTTTTAATGCGATCTTTACTGGTGTTTTGCTTTTTCAAAGTATCGGCAAAAAAGTCGAACAGTCCTAAACTCACACCTAAGAACGAAGTCGCCAGCGCTAAGTCAGCAAACACCGTCACAAACACTTGAACATTGTCGTTGTGAGCAATGGCAGAAATACTGCTTACGAAACCAGGTAACCCTTTGCTGGCCATTAGGCTTTCTTGACCCATTACGCCTTGGCTTAATAATTGCCAAAAGACATAAATGATGAGTGGCAGCGAGGCGCCAAACATCATCACTCTGCGCAATTGACGAATATCGACGCCCACGTATTTTACGATAGACGGGATTGAACCATGAAAGCCAAACGAAGTAAAAATGACAGGAATGGCGGCGATCACTAAACCTTGCTCTACCGGCATGTCGACTAAGTGCTGACCATGGACGTAGGGCGTTAAGATAAAAAATAAACTGGCTAATACCACTACTTTAATGGTGAATAGCAACTGATTCAGCTTATCGACCGTGCTGGTGCCTAAGGTGACAATGGTGGCAATCACTAAGGCCAATAGAATTGAGCCGGCTTGAGGTGAGACCTCACTGCCAACTAAATTGATCAGTTTGGTTTGTAGCTGAGAGCCACCGCCAGCGATATAGGCGGCACACAGGGCATAAAATAAAAAGATCATGGAGAAGTTAGCAATATACTGTCCTGGTTTACCCAATAAGTTTTTTGCCAGTGTATTTAAGGTGGCGTTCTGATCGGCATACTGATGCACTTCCAACATGAGTAATGCAGTATAGGTCATTAGTAGCCAAGTGGCGGCCAGTAAAATGATGGCAGTAGAAAACCCCAGCCCTGCAGATGCGATGGGCAGAGCTAGCATGCCCGCACCGATGGTCGTCCCTGCGACAATCAGCATGCTGCCCAGCGTTTTATTTTTAAGCACGTTTTGCCCCTGATTATTATTTTCTGGAGTGGCAAGATATAACGAATGACGCACAATTGAAATAGTTTTGCCATGACAGGCAAGTTTACAGCGGGGCAAATTAAGTAAATGAAAGATGACAGCTGCCCAGATTTAAGGGCTGTGGCTGCATAGCTAAGTTTACGCCAACGAATGGCCACAAAAAAGCCGCGATGAGCGGCTTTTTTAACACCACGGTTGTGGTAGTGGTTATTTTACTTCTTTGCCTGCGGCTTGTTGGTCAGCGTGGTAGCTTGAGCGCACAAATGGACCGCAAGCGGCATGGGTGAAACCAATGTCATCGGCATAGTCTTTCAATGCGTCAAATTCTGCCGGTGGCACGTAGCGCTTTACTGGCAGGTGGTGTTTTGAAGGCTGGAGATATTGACCCACAGTCAACATATCAACCTTGTACTCACGAAGGTCACGCAGCACTTCTTCAATTTCACTCATTTCTTCACCGAGTCCCACCATCAAGCCAGACTTGGTTTTCACTTCTGGGTGCATCTCCTTAAAGCGGCGTAGTAACTCTAACGACCACTTATAATCCGCTCCCGGGCGCGCCAGTTTATACAAGCGTGGTGCGGTTTCGAGATTGTGGTTAAAGACATCGGGTGGTGTTTCGCTAAGAATTTCCAGCGCCCGGTCCATGCGGCCACGAAAATCTGGTACCAGAATTTCAATGGTGATCCCAGGGTTGTGTTTACGGATCTCGCGAATACAATCGGCAAAGTGCTGGGCTCCGCCATCACGCAAGTCGTCGCGGTCAACTGAAGTGATAACCACGTAGTTAAGTTTCATGTCTTTAATGGTCAGTGCCAGCTTTTCCGGCTCTGCAGCATCCGGTTTTAGCGGACGACCATGAGCAACATCACAGAACGGGCAACGGCGGGTACAAATGGCCCCTAAAATCATAAAGGTAGCCGTACCGTGATTAAAGCATTCTGAGAGGTTAGGGCAAGACGCCTCTTCACAAACAGAGTGCAAGCCGTGTTTACGCATTGCTTGTTTGATGCCATCGATGCGCTCGCTCGACTTTGGTAAGCGGATCTTAAGCCAATCTGGCTTTCTGAGCATTTCATCGCGTTCTGTTGGCATCACTTTTACTGGGATCAATGCCATTTTTTCAGCATCGCGGAGCTTTACCCCAGGCTCCATTTTGACTGCTTTACTCATTCGTTTTCAAACCCTTCAGTGTATTCAACATGCTCGGCGTTTATACGTTCTAGCATGTGTTTGACCAAGCCAGCGCCGGCCTCTGTGACGCTCGGTGGTCCATTTAAGTCGCTGCATTGCACCATGTTCATTCCGGCATAACCACAGGGGTTAATACGCAGAAATGGGCTCAAATCCATATTGACGTTAAGCGCCAAGCCATGGAAAGAACATCCCCTGCGCACTCGCAGGCCAAGCGACGCTATTTTGCTATCATCAACATATACCCCAGGGGCATCGGCCTTGGCGTACGCGTTAATGCCATACTCGCCAAGGGCACCGATAATACATTCTTCAAGCCAAGTCACTAACTCACGTACGCCAATTTTGAGACGTCGTAAATTGAATAACACATACATCATTTGCTGACCAGGACCATGATAGGTGACTTGGCCGCCGCGATCGACTTTGACTACAGGGATATCCCCAGGAGCCAAAATATGCTCGGCCTTGCCGGCTTGTCCCTGAGTGAATACTGGCTGGTGTTCAACTAGCCATATTTCATCCGCCGTGTTGTCATCACGGTTGTCAGTGAAATGCTGCATTTTTTGCCAAATGGGCTCGTAACTACGAAGTCCTAATTGGCGTACAATCAACTTACCCGATGCCATCGCAACCTCTCGCAATTATAGGACGTAGCGTACGTCGTCTAGGCTGCCGATCTCAGTGTATATTTGTTCAATATGCTCTTTGCTAGTGACGGTAGCAACTAGCGTGACTGACTCATAATTGCCCTTACTGCTTGGCTTTACTTTAGGGGCATAATCGCCAGGTGCTAATTCTTGAAACTTGGCGACAAGTTGATCCGTTAAATTGACGTTTGCCAGGCCCATAATTTTGAACGTAAATGGGCAAGGAAACTCTAAGTACTCATCAAACTTAGTATTTTTAACCGGTTTTACCACAGTGGTGTCCTCAAAACTGACTACTTGCTGATACGAGTCATAGCACGCTTTGGCTCAATACCAGATAATTGCTGCATTCTATCATTTTTGACGCAAAAAAAAACGCCCGTACTGGGCGTTCCATCCTTACCTAAAGTAAGGTTATTGCGCTATCTGTAAACGAAGATAGTCGTAGATCTTAGAGAAGAAGCCGCCTTCTTGAATTTCTTCCAGCGTAACCAGCGGATATTGTGCAATGTCTTCGCCTTCTAGCTGTAAAAACAGGGTGCCCACTTTGGTGCCTTTCGCCAGTGGCGCTTGCAGCGTTTTATCCAGTTCAAAGTTGGCCTTTAGGTTTTTACTTTGCCCACGCGGGATAGTGATCGGGGTGTCTTCCATAATTCCCAATGAAACCGTTTCTTTGTTGCCCATCCAAACGCGTTGATCTGCAAAGGCATCGCCAGCTTGATAAGGTGTGATGGTTTCAAAAAAGCGGAAGCCATAGTTCAGTAGCTTTTTGCTTTCTACCTTACGGGCACGCTCACTGTCTGTGCCCATTACCACTGCAATCAGACGCATGTCGTTTTTAACTGCAGAAGTCACTAGGCTGTAGCCGGCTTCTGAGGTGTGGCCAGTTTTAATGCCGTCGACGTCGAGGCTAGCATCCCACAGTAGCGAGTTACGGTTATATTGCTTAATGCCGTTAAAGGTAAACGATTTTTCTTTGTAAATCGCGTACTCTTCAGGCACGTCACGGATAAGCGCAGCACCAAGGGTGGCCATATCTCGTGGTGTCGTGTAGTGCTCATTGGTATCTAGACCATGGCTGTTAACAAAGTGGCTGTTGGTCATGCCCAGTTTTTCTGCGTGGGCGTTCATCAGATCGGCAAACGCGCCTTCGCTGCCGGCAATGTGCTCGGCCATGGCAACACAGGCATCATTACCAGACTGAATGATAATGCCACGGTTCAAGTCTTCAACACTGACTTGCTTACCGACCTCGATAAACATTTTTGAAGACTCAGGGAAGTTTTTCGCCCAAGCATTTTCACTGATGGTCACTTGATCGCTGGGACTGATATTACCCGCTTCTATCTCCACACCAATCACATAACTGGTCATCATCTTGGTTAAGCTGGCTGGAGCAAGCTTAGTGTCTGGATTACCTTCGGCAATGACTTTCCCAGTGGTGTAGTCGACTAGAAAGTAGCCTTTGGCGCTCACTTGTGGCGGTGAAGGAATAATCTGTGCGCTGGCACTCATGATTGAGAAAGTGCACACCAGTCCGAGGACTTTTTTTACGATTTTTGGTTTGATAGAAGTCATCATGCTCGCTTTTTAGTTTATCGGCAATTCTTGCCTGCTTGTCATTGCAACCTTCGTTGCCCCTAGGCAGTTAATCCATCGGGAGTTCAGGCTAATAGGTTTATTCTAAAGTTCCTGCTCACTGTAAAGCAAGAAAGCACGTTTAAATTGACCTTTTTTTAAGGTGTTGAGTAATTTTTGTGCTTGATTATCGTCTGCAATCGGGCCTACGCGCAACTTATACAGGTTATCTTCGTAGGCGATTGGGGTGGCAAGACCGAGCTCTTGCTGTAATTGGTTTGCCACCAGCTTTATGTTCTCGAGTTTGCTTGCGGCTGCCACTTGCACGTAGGTCAAGCGCGGCGTTTCGCGCGATAGCGTAATGGCTTCTACCTTAACCCGAGCTGTACCTTGGTGGTGGTAGCCAAGGCGGTAGGCCGCGGCGTAAGACAAATCAATCAGACGGTCATCATGGAACGGACCACGGTCATTAACGCGGACAATGGCACTGCGGCCGTTGTCTAAATTCGTCACTTTGACAAAACTCGGCAGCGGCAGGGTCTTATGGGCTGCGGTCATGTCAAACATATTAAAAATTTCACCATTAGAAGTGTGATAGCCGTGGAATTTACGGCCATACCACGAGGCAATCCCTTCTTGGACATAACCATGTTCATCGGAAATGGGGGTGTAGCGCTTGCCAAGCACGACGTAGGGACGGTTAGCACTGGCGCTTTTTTTCTCGTTAGTGACCACGGCATCTTGCATCTCTAACTCGGTTGGTGTGCGCAGCGGCGCTTTGTCATGGCGCATATGATAACGGCTGGAGCAAGCCGACAATAACGTCATGGTCAGTAACGCTAGCAATAGCGGCATGCTGTGTGGTGTTAAGCTTTTCATTATTTTAACAACATCCTCTTATCTGTTGCGATGGCCATAATAATGCCAAAACCCGCCATTAAGGTCACCATGGATGTGCCACCATAGCTAATTAATGGTAAGGGCACGCCAACCACAGGAAGTAACCCTGATACCATACCGATGTTAACAAAAACATAGACAAAAAAGGTAAGGGTTAATGCCCCCGCCAACAGTTTACTGAAGGCATCCTGCGCTTGTACGGCAATATACAGGCCGCGACCAATGATAAACAAATATAAACTCAATAAGATGGTCACCCCTAATAAGCCAAACTCTTCGCTTAACACCGAGAAGATAAAATCGGTATGACGCTCAGGTAAAAACTCCAATTGTGATTGCGTGCCATGGAGCCAGCCTTTGCCTTCAACCCCACCTGAGCCAATGGCGATTTTGGACTGAATAATATGATAGCCGGAGCCCAGCGGGTCACTTTCTGGGTCTAGGAAGGTTAATACCCGCTGCTTTTGGTAGGCATGCATGCCATAGTGCCAAAAAGCATAGCCGCCAGGAATAGCCAGTAATAACCCTGAACCAATCAGTCGCCAACTGAGCCCTGCCAGAAACAGCACAAAAATTCCCGAGCTGGCAATCAGGATAGAAGTACCTAAGTCGGGCTGCTCTTTAATTAAAATGGTGGGCACTAACACAATGGCAAAGCCCACGATTAAGTTCCAAATACTGGGAGGTAAGTGAGAGCGGCCAATAAACCAAGCCACCGTCATCGGCACCGCCAGCTTCATTATCTCTGATGGTTGAAAGCGGGTGATGCCTAAATCTAACCAGCGCTGAGCGCCTTTACTGCTGACACCCACAAATAATACCGCCACCAGCATGCCGAGGCCCACTAAATAAACGGGAATGGCAACACGCTTTAAGGTGCTGGGGGAGAACTGCGCCATAAATAGCATGGCGAGCAAGGCGCCGAACATGCGCGTAGCATGACGCATCATCATACCCATGTCTTGGCCACTGGCACTGTAAACGACCGCTAAGCTTCCCATCATCATGGCTAACAGCGCAGCGAACAAAGGTAAGTCGATATGCACCTTTTCAAACCAAGAGCGGGGTTTAGTCAGTGGCGTCATTGGCTTCCTCCTGGCTAAGTGGGTTCATGGCAAAGTAATAGTCCATGACCTTTCTGGCAATGGGGGCTGCAACGGTACTGCCACCACCTTGGTTTTCCACCACCACGGCCACCACAATTTGCGGATCGTCAAACGGCGCATAGCCCACGTAGATGGCGTTATCCCGCAGTCGTTCATCCAGCTTCTCGGCATCGTACTCTTCACCTTGGGCAATGCTGACCACCTGCGCAGTACCGGTTTTACCGGCCGGGAAATAGTCGGCGCCTTTGAAAGCGGTTTTAGCGGTACCTATCTTGGCGGTATTGCGCATGGCTTTCAGTGCAATGTCCCAATTATGAGGATCTTTTAGTGTCACCGGAGGTTTTTCTTCAGTGAAAAGTTGCTCTACTTCGCTATCTTGCTTAGATACTTGCACTAGGTGAGGCTGTTTATGAGCACCACGATTAACCAAAATACTCACCGAGTTGGCAATTTGCATTGGCGTTGCCGTCCAGTAACCTTGGCCAATGCCCACAGAGATAGTATCTCCAGGATACCAGGCTTCTTTATAGCGGCCGCGCTTCCAGTCAACCGACGGCATAATAGCGGAGGTTTCTTCATGAATATCAATGCCGGAAAGATCGCCAAAGCCAAATTGCTGCATAAAGTTACTAATTTTGGTAATACCGAGCTTATAAGCGGTTTCATAAAAGAAGGTATCGCATGATTGCTCTATTGCCTTGTACACGTCAACATGGCCATGACCCCATGAGCGCCAATCACGCCATTTGTGCTTCACGTTAGGGATTTGAAAAAAGCCAGGATCCCAAATTTCGGTGTCTTCTTGGACGATGTCTTCTTCCAATGCCAGAATGGCCAAGTGCGGTTTGACCGTTGACGCTGGGGCGTAGCGGCCTTGTGTGGCACGGTTGATAAGTGGCCTGTCGGGGTTGAGTAGGGCGCGGTAATCTTTACCACTGATGCCATGAACAAATAAATTGGGGTCGTAGCTGGGATTGGAGTAGAGGGCTAGAATGCCGCCGTCTTTGGGATCCATGGCGATGATGGCGCCACGCATATCTTGCAAGGCATCTTGGGCTATTTGTTGTAAGCCGATGTCTAAGGTCAGCACCAAGTCTTTTCCTGGTTGCGGCGCTTCCATACTGAGAGTGCGAATGATGCGGCCGCGGTTATTCACTTCAACCCGACGTGAACCGACTTGGCCATGGAGCTGTTGCTCGTAAAACTTTTCGATCCCCAGTTTACCAATATCATGGGTGGCACGGTAATTGGTAGCGCGGCCTTCCATTTCCAACTCAAACAACTCTTTTTTGTTGAGCTTAGCCACGTAACCCAGTGCATGAGTTAGGGTATCGCCGTAAGGGTAATAGCGCGATAGTCGGGCTTCGACACTGAAGCCTGGCAAACGATGTTGGTTAACAGAAAGAATGGCGACTTCTTGTTCGTTAAGCCGACCTTTTAATACCTGACTTTTAAAGCGTCGTTGTTGTTTTATCTCTTTTTTAAACTCTTGTATGCGCTCATCAGGTAAATCAATCAGGGCTTTCACTTGTTGTAAAGACGTCGCTAAGTCATCGACCTCTTCGGGTACCACCTCAAGGTTGTAAACTGGGCGGTTTTCAGCCAGCAAAATACCATTGCGATCATAGATTAGCCCGCGGTTAGGGGCCACAGGAATAACTTTAATGCGATTGTCATTGGAGCGTGTGCGGTAGGTTTCGTGCTCTACCACCTGAAGGTTATAGACATTATGAAACAGGATACCGATCACGATAACCACAAAAACAAAGCCGACAAATGCCCTTCTTGCAAACAGGTTTGCCTCAGCTGAATGATCCCTTATCGTCGGCCTTTTTTTGAGCATTATTATTCCCTATGATACGGGTGATTGTTATTCAGACTCCAGCCGCGATACAGGCTTTCGGCAACGATAATACGAACTAACGGGTGGGGGAGTGTCAAGGTTGACAGTGACCACTTTTGCTCTGCAGCAGCAATGCACTCAGGTGCTAAGCCTTCAGGCCCACCGATCAGCAAACTGACATCACGGCCATCGAGCTGCCACTTTTCCATATTACGCGCTAACTGGTGGGTGTCCCATGGCTTACCGGTGACTTCTAAAGTCACAATACGATTACCTTTCGGGATGGCGGCAAGGGTTTTCTCACCTTCTTGTTGCAAAATACGCTTTATATCGGCGTTTTTACCGCGTTTCCCTGCGGGTATTTCCAGCAGTTCAAGCGGCATATCTTTGGGAAAGCGGCGTTGGTATTCGCTAAAACCGGTTTCAACCCACTTTGGCATTTTGGTGCCAACGGCGATGAGTTGTATTTTCACACTAGCCCCAAAGCTTTTCTAGGTCATAAAAGTCACGGGTTTGGTCTTGCATCACATGGACAACCACGTCGCCTAGGTCTACTAATACCCACTCACCAATGTCTTGGCCTTCTTGACCAATAGGCGGCTCACCAGCATCACGGGCTTCTTTGGCAACGTGATCGGCAATGGATTGCACGTGGCGTTTAGAATTACCACTGCAAATAACTAAATAATCGGTTATTGATGACACATCACGAACGTCAAGTTTGACAATATCACGCGCTTTCATGTCGTCGACTTTGTCTAGCGCGAAATCTAATAATTGTTGTGAATCCAAGTTGCTATCTCTTTATTACAAATAATCGGTGATTTTAACATGGTTTTGCCGTATTTGTAGCGCCAAAACCGAGCTTGCCCATTTATAGAGCGTTGCTATTGTTCGCTATAAAGCTGTTGTTGAACAATATATTCTATGACTGAGTGATGCAGCCATGGTTCCAAAGCGGTGGTATTTTGCTGTTTAATCGCGGCGCGAATATCACTTGAGGCCACGTCTTTTTGCGCACCCGATAAGAAATAACAGCCGCCAGCGAGTTGCTGATGGAGTTGGCTTTTATCTTTCATCTGAGCCTGTTGTAGGTATTGTTGCACCTCAGTATCTGGCTGCAAGGTTTCCCCTGGGCGTTGATAGACCAGAATATGGCAAAGCTGTACGATTTCCTGCCACTGATACCACTTATGCAAACTGTTAAACGAGTCCATGCCCATTAAAAATACTATCCCAGAGTTGGGGTTTTCCTGCCGCAGCTCCTGCAAAGTCAAGAGTGTGTAAGAGGGCCCGTGGCGCTCTAGTTCACGGGTATCAATACAGAGCTTTGGCTCATTTTGCAGCAGCTTTTCAAGCATGATGAGGCGGTCTTCGTCAGTAACACTGGGGCGTTGCTTATGCACTGGAATGGCGCAAGGCAAGAAACGCAGCTCAGTAAGACCAAGCTCTGCTACACAATGCTTGGCCATATTCAGGTGACCTAAATGCGGGGGATCAAAAGTACCGCCAAACAGTGCAATCATACGACCTCTTTGCAACTGATGGGTAAGTCAATGGCTAATGGCTTGGCAAAGCACAGCGCAATATGCGTCAATGCTTGGTAAGGAGCGGTGACACGGGCTTCTTTGTAAGCACTGTCAAAATCCGCCATCAGTGATAACAGCTGTTTTAATTGCTCTGTGGTCAAGCGGTCTAATGCCTGTTGCGTGGGCCCTTGTTGGTTTTTCCAGACATTGTGTTTTTTAAAGGCTTCTGGCAGCGGCGTACCTGATTGCCACAGTGATTTTACCCCTAACAACACTCGCGCTTGGTTTTGTAAAGTCCAAAGAATACTGGCAGGCTCAACATTGTCGTGGGCAAGTTTGTTCATCACCTTAACAATGTGCTTGATATTGCCACTGAGTAAACCACTGTTGAGGTCGAAAATATCGAACTTCGCTTGGTTCAACAGGCCGCTTACCAGCTGCTGTTCATCGATGGCTTGTTTGCCAAACAACAAAGAGAGCTTTTCTAGCTCTTGATAACAGGCCAGCAAGTTTCCTTCCGTTGCTTGCAATAAAGCGCGTTTCGCCGTGGCACTCAATGATAGCGTTAAGCGTTTACATTGCTCATCAAGCCAGCGCTCTAAATGACGGCCACTGAGGGCATAGCAAGGTACAAATAAGCCTGGTTTCTCGAGTGCCTTAAACCAAGCGGTTCGTTGCACATCTTGGCCCGCTCCTAGCCCTTTAAAAATAATCACCACATCTGGATTGATTTGCTGTGCCAATGACTTCAAGACATTGACCCCAGCGCTGGGGACCTTTTGCTCATTGAAGTCAAACTCGATTAAGGTGCGAGCGCTGAACAGTGACATACTATTGTATTGGGCACTCAGTTCTTGCCAATCGAAGCCTGGCAGCTGAGCAAACTTGATGACCTCATCAAACCCTTGTTGCCTAGCCGTTTGACGGATGGCACTGACACACTGACCTTGCTGAAAGGGTTCTTCGCCAAACACCAAATAAAATGGCGCTAAGCCCTTTTGTAGTTGAAGTGGTAATTGATTGGCATAACAGCGCATTACAGTTGTGATAACTCCCTGATGATGCGTTGACTGGCGCGATGGCGCATTTCCGAGAGGATCAGCTCCAACTCTTTGGCTTTGGCCAAGGCGTTATCTGGGTCATCTTGGTAGTTTCGATACAGTTCAAACATTTGCTCAACCGGTGCTTGGTCGGGGCGAGTGAGGCGATATCTTACCCGGTAAGCCAACTCGTATTGCGCCACTTGGCCGTTTTTAAACAAGCTCAAGGTTTGTCGCTCTAATGAGTCATTGTACAGGTATAACTCGGCTGCCGACTGCGGGTTGGCAGGTTGCAACGAGACTTGAGCGCGTTTTAAATCCGCCTGCAGTTGCTCAAACAAAGCCGAGCGGCGATCGTCGCCACTGAGGGTCAATTGCTTTAAATCGGCGGGCAAATATGACGCTTGCTTAAGGTGAAAGCCACAGCTTGCCACTAACAAGCAAGCTAGCACAATGGCTAGCTTGCTGATGCCAAATAGGCCGCGCATCTTAGTTTGCAACCACATTAAGCAGCTTACCTGGAACATAAATGATCTTACGAATGGTCTTGTCATCGGTAAACTTAGTGACGTTCTCTTCGCTAAAGGCAATGGCTTCTACTTGCTCTTGGCTGGCGTCTGCAGCCACTGTGATTTTTGCACGCAGCTTGCTGTTAACCTGAACCACAATGAGCTTTTCGTCTTCAACCAATGCGCTTTCATCTACTTTTGGCCAAGCAGCATCGAGCACATCACCTGAGTTACCCAGCTCAGTCCACAATTCGTGTGACAGGTGTGGCGTGATAGGAGCCAGCATAATGATCATGGCTTCCAGCGCTTCGTTGGCTAGAGCAACATCTTGCTCGTCGGCGATCTGCGCTTTAATGAGCTTATTCGAGAGCTCCATGATAGCCGCAATCGCGGTATTGAAAGTTTGGCGGCGTTCAATATCGTCGCTTACTTTGGCGATGGTCTTGTGAATTTCGCGGCGCAATGCTTTTTGCGTTGAGTTAAGTTTGGCAACATTAAGCTCAGCTTTGCCTACGGCTTTAACGTCAACGGCGTATTTCCAAATACGGCGTAGGAAGCGATGTGCACCTTCTACTCCAGAATCTGACCACTCTAGGGTTTGCTCTGGCGGAGCGGTGAACATCATAAATAAACGCACGGTGTCGGCACCGTATTGCTTGATCACCGTTTGCGGGTCGATACCGTTGTTTTTCGACTTCGACATTTTACTCATGCCAGCCGAGAACACCGGTTCGCCATCGTCTTTATGCCAAGCTTTGATAATGCGACCTTTGTCGTCGGTTTCGGTTTCGACATCGGTAGGGGCAATCCAAACGTCGCCACCTTTTTCGTCTTTGCGGTAGTAGGTGTCGGCTAACACCATACCTTGACACAATAAACGTTCAAACGGCTCATCGGAGTTAACCAAGCCAAAGTCACGTAACAGCTTATGGAAGAAGCGTGCATACAGTAGGTGCAGGATGGCGTGTTCAATGCCACCAATGTATTGGTTTACCGGTAGCCAGTAGTTTGCCGCACCTGGCTCAAGCATGCCTTCGTCGTAGCGAGGGCTACAGTAACGGGCATAATACCAAGAGGATTCCATAAAGGTGTCGAAGGTATCGGTTTCGTGGAATACGGTCTCACCATTGACGCTGGCTTTGGCCCATTCAGGGTCGGCTTTAATCGGCGAGGTAACCCCATCCATTACCACATCTTCTGGCAAGCGCACCGGCAGCATCTCTGGTGTTGCAGCCAGCTCCGAGCCGTCTTCTTTGTTGAGCATTGGAATAGGCGAGCCCCAATAACGCTGACGGCTAACACCCCAGTCGCGAAGACGGAAGTTCACTGTGCGTTTACCAACGCCCATCTGCTCTAGCTTGCTTGCAATGGCTTCAAATGCAGCGGCAAAATCAAGACCGTCAAACTCACCCGAGTTGATTAAGGTGCCTTTTTCGGTAAAGGCTTCTTTTGATAAATCGGCTTCCACCTCAGCACCACTGCTAGGTTGAATAACTTGCTTGATTTCTAGACCGTAAGCAGTAGCAAATTCATAGTCACGTTGGTCGTGACCCGGAACGGCCATTACCGCACCTGAGCCATAATCCATTAGGACGAAATTCGCGACCCAAATAGGTACTTCTTCACCGGTAAGTGGGTGAATCGCAGAAAAACCAGTGGCGATGCCTTTTTTGTCCATGGTGGCCATGTCGGCTTCGGCTACTTTGGTGTTTTTACACTCTTCCACAAAGCGCGATACCGCTTCGCTATTTTGAGCGGCTTCTTGGGCAATAGGGTGGCCTGCAGCAACGGCAACATAAGTCACGCCCATAAAGGTATCTGGACGAGTGGTATACACGGTGAAGCTGTCGTTGTTGTCGGCACGCTTAAAGTCAATTTCTACGCCTTCTGAGCGGCCAATCCAGTTGCGCTGCATGGTTTTAACTTGCTCAGGCCAGTGCTCAAGCTTATCTAAATCATCTAATAGCTCTTGAGCGTAATCGGTGATTTTGATGAACCACTGAGGAATTTCTTTTTGCTCGACAATGGCACCTGAGCGCCAGCCGCGGCCGTCGATAACCTGCTCGTTCGCCAACACGGTTTGATCCACTGGATCCCAGTTCACCGTTGACATCTTTTTATACACTAAGCCTTTTTCATAAAGCTTAGTGAAGAACCACTGTTCCCACTTGTAATACTCTGGGTGACAGGTGGCGATTTCACGGTCCCAGTCATAACCAAAACCCAGTTGCTTGAGTTGGTCTCGCATGTAGTCAATGTTTTCGTAGGTCCACTTCGCCGGTGCGGTGTTGTTTTTAATCGCGGCATTTTCTGCTGGTAGACCAAAAGCATCCCAGCCCATTGGCTGCATCACATTTTTGCCCTGCAGGCGCTGGAAACGAGAAACCACATCACCAATGGTGTAGTTACGCACGTGACCCATGTGAAGACGTCCACTTGGGTATGGGAACATTGAGAGGCAGTAGTACTTCTCTTTACTCTCGTCTTCAACAACTTTGAAGGTGTTATTTTCTTCCCAGTACGACTGTACTTTGGCTTCGATATCTTGCGGGTTATATTGCTCTTGCATTTAAGTGTCCAAACATCTGGCAAAATTAGTAGAAAATTGTCCGATAGCATACCCGAAATACGGCGCTAATCACAGCACCTAAGCGCCATATTTTTTCAGCTGTGAACCTCATACCAAGGTATTTATCTAGGCCGACTCTTTTTATATGGTTTGAGTCAAAATTTTTACATATTTTAAAACTAGACTAGCATTTAATTAGGAACGCTTTTTATGGTTATGTTGGTAGTACGCAGGGTACACCGCGACGGTCCATGCTGACATTGGTTTTGCTCAACTCAAAATCATGGCGTTGAAATGAGCAACGTTGATTGTTTATAGCATGTAGCCTGACTAAACCTGTTTCACACCCCTTATTTTTGAGGAAAGGCTTTATGAAGACACTATTTGCATTGCTGGCAATCACCTTATCTTGGATAGCAAGTGCTGACACCGTTCATCTAACCTCGTTATCTTGGCCACCGTATTCTGACAAAACCCTGAATGAACAAGGTGCGTCAGTGGCCGTTGCTAAAGCGGCATTTGCTGCTGAAGGTCACACCTTAGAAGTTGATTTTTTTCCTTGGTCAAGGGCGGTAAAATCCGCTTCTTCAGCAGGGTCTAAATACGTTGGTTATTTCCCCGAATACTTTTATGACACTCAAGAATTCATCTTCTCAGATCCGATGGGCTCTGGTCCTTTGGGTTTAGTGCAAAACAAGGCTGCTCCAGTGAGCTTTAATTCGGTAAGTGATTTGCAAGGGATGAAAATTGGGGTGGTGCAAGATTACGTCAACACCGAGGAGCTAGATGCCATGATAGCCAGTGGTGCAATTAAAGGCGAGGCGGTGCCTTCGGATGTACTTAATGTCAAAAAAGTAGGGGCTAAGCGGATCCCAGCTGCGGTTATCGATGCCAATGTGTTGAATTACTTATTGCAAACCGATGCTTCTTTAGGGCGCTTTAAAGATCAAGTTGAGATGAATGCGAAGTTGTTACAAGAAAAAAAGTTATACATTGCTTTTCGTAACGATGCAGAAGGCAAAAAATGGCAGCAAATTTACAACTCAGGGCTGAAGAAAATCGATGTTCAGAGCATTATGAACCAATATTTAAATTAAGGAGTATTCGCCTTGACCCAATCGATACTTTTTCGGCTTGTATTGATGACCCTGATTGCCATGGGGTCTGTGTTGTTGATGTTTGGTGCGTATGATTACGTTACGCAAAGTTCGGTACTCAAACAAAAGCTTGATACAGAGGTGCGGTTAGCGCAGGAGCGAATGTCTCTTGCATTACCTACGGCAGTTTGGAATTTTCAGGAGCAGCAAGCTAAAAAATTCATCGAAGCGGAGGCCAAGTCTGAAAACATTGCCAAAATTATGGTAACGGATTTAGAAGGTGGCACTTTTGCTCAGACCAAAGGTGAAGAAACGCAAAGCGTTTTCAAAAGTAAGTTGGTGTTTGACGATGGTAGCAGTCAAAGCGAGGTCGGTTGGCTGGTCATTCACGTTGACGCCAATCCTATAGACAGTGCGTTACTCGAACTTGCCTTTGGTTCGATAATAAAAGTGGTGTTGCTAGGTGGGATCCTCGTGGCGGTTTTATCATTTATTTTCCAGCGTTTAGTGGCATCGCCACTGAACGAAGTGGCAGATAAGATGGCTACTATTGCTGGTGGTGAGGGAGATCTCACGCAAAAAATAACAGTAAAAAGAGACGACGAAATTGGCCGGCTTGCTTCTTCATTTAATGAGTTTGAGAATAAAATTGCCGAGTTAATAAACCACGTCAAAAAGTCGGTTGATGACTCGTTTGTGGTGTCGGAAAACATTAATCATGTTAGCTCTGAAGGGGTTGTGTTTTTGACCTCGCAGCAGACGGAGACAGATCAAATTGCTACCGCGATCACCGAAATGGCCTCTTCCGCGGTTGAAATAGAAAACAACTCTAAACACACCTTAGAGTCTGCCGAAACCGCTAACACAGAAGCTGACAAAGTGAGTCAGGCATTTCAGCAATCTATACATGCGATTGAAGAATTAGTTGAACAACTCGATGACGCGGCAACAGTGATAAGTTCGCTGGAAACCAGTGTGCAGGGGATTGTATCGGTGCTCGATGTGATCCAATCGATTGCAGAGCAAACCAACTTACTTGCGCTTAATGCTGCAATTGAGGCGGCCAGAGCAGGTGAGCAAGGGCGAGGTTTTGCTGTGGTAGCAGACGAAGTGCGTTCTCTTGCCAGTAGGACTCAAGCCAGCACCGCGGAGATCCATGACACCATTAATCAGCTGCAACAAGGTTCAGAATCAGCGGTTGCGGTGATGGAAAAAAGTAAAGATAAAGGAGCGGAAAGCATGTCTGCTGCTAATCTTGCCAGTGAATCTTTGGCAAGCATTACCGGCTCAATTGAATCTATTACTCATATGTCTAGCCATATTTCTTCAGCCGTTTCGGAGCAGAGCACCGTAGCAGAAGCGCTGAGTAAAAACATTAATGAAGCTGTCACCGCTGGGCAGGGTGGTATGGCGAAAATTCAGCAAGTACAAACTCACTCTGATGAAATGAAAGCCTTGGCTTCAAAGTTGCAGGCGTTAGTGAAAGTCTTTAAAACCTAATGGCTTTTGCACCAAGTCAGTGAGGGGGAAACTCGTTTTATTATCTGCTGTGGTACTTTTTAACCACGTTCAGCTTCACCTGTAATGATGAAAAATAACTGATTTGTTCTACACTTACAGAGTGTGCCAAGTGTTAGGAGTGGCAAGATGTCAAGTTATCAAAAGTGGTTAAATCAATTTAGTGACTGGCTAAAAGATGTCAAAGAACATGAGCTCGATGAGCTGTCGAAGCGACTTTGGCAGGCGCAAAGTGAGTTTAAGGAGTACACCAAGCAAACCTATGAAGACTACAGTTACTACTTAAAACGCGATCTTGAACACCTATTGGAAAATAAAAGCTTTTACGATGAGGTGGCATGGGCTGAGTTAAAGGCCAACATTTTATTCGAAATTTCGCAGTTGGAAGACCGCACTCAGCTGGAATGGTCAGCCTTATTAAAAGACTTTGAGCATCAGGGCATATACAAACAAGGGGAATGGATAGCCTTAGGGCAATTAGTGTGTAAGAATTGTGGCCATAAAGTAGATGTTTATTACGCCATTGAGATCCCTGCTTGCGCTGAATGCGGGCATGGGGAGTACACCAGAAAAGCGCTGGCGCCTTAATTATTGTTAGCTGCCTAAGGGGCAGCTAAGCACTGGGCTGGCGTTCGTCACATTACAAGAAGTTAGAATGACCAAATCCAAACTGTTGTCTGAAAAATCATTAGCAGCTGAGCAACTTGCGCCATCTGTTTCTTTGAGTCATATTGAAACCTGTATTAAAAACCCCTATCCAGAGCCGTTACCTTTTATTGGTCAGCAACGCGCTCAAACCGCATTAGACTTTGCTTTGGGAATGGACTTACCGGGTTACAACGTCTACGTCATGGGTGAGGCGGCGTTAGGCCGTTTTACCATGGTAAAAGATAAGCTAGAGGCACACAGCAAAACCAAGCCAACACCGCGAGAGTGGCTTTACGTTAACAATTATGATGACCACCGCGAGCCCATTGCTCTGTTTATGCAAGCCGGTGAGAGCAAACAGCTGGAAGAAGATATTGACGCTTTTATCGATGAAATCATCGATACTTTTCCGGCGGCGTTTGACAACCCAGGTTACCAACGCAAGAAGAAGTCGTTAGACAAAGAGTTTGAGCAAAAATACGATGCCGCCATCACCGCCGTTGAGCAACAAGCCAATAATTTAAGTGTGGCTTTAATTGAAGATACTGGAACGGTGGGCTTTGCGCCTGTGGTGGATGGTAACCAGCTAAGCGATGCCGAGTTTTCGGCATTGGATGAGCATGTGCAAGCGCACTTTCTCAGTGCTATAGACTCTTTAGAAGATGCCTTGATTGAATCGCTAATTGAGCTGCCACGATGGAAACGAGAATCCTCAGAAAAACTGAGAAACCTGAAAAAAACCACCATTGAAATGGCCACGAAACCGCTGCTGAAGGCTTTAGAGCATAAGTATGCCGCGCACATTGGGGTGTTGCGTTACTTAAAAGATCTGAAAGTAGAGATTGTTGATGCGGTGTTAGACTGGCTAGACGATGACAGCAATAGCGAAGATGGCAAAGACGATTTTGATGCCAAAGCCATGCTGACTGATTTCTTTGCACCCAACATACTGGTTGAGTTTAAAGAAGACGATCCTGCTCCTGTGGTGTATGAGCCCAACCCCACCTTTGGAAATATTTTTGGCACCGTTGAGTACGCTACTTCCCAAGGTAACCTAATCACCAGTTACCGTTCCATTCAGGCCGGGGCACTACATCGTGCCAATGGCGGATACCTGATCATGGATGCAGAAAAAATGATGGCAAGCCCACAGGTTTGGGATGGCTTAAAACTGTCACTGAAGACCCATCAAATCAAAAACGACTTGCCTTATCAAGACAGCTCGGTGGGCAGCAGCTTCACGTTAAAGCCGCAATTGATCCCGCTGGATGTTAAAATCATTTTGCTCGGCTCACGGGACTTGTATTACACCATCGGTGAATACGATGAAGAGTTTGCGGAGTTATTCCGAGTGCTGGCTGACTTCGATTACTTCTTACCCAGCTCCGACAAAATGCAGTACCAGTTTATTACTAAGGTGATGGAGTACTGTCAGCAGACCCTCAAAATTGAGCTGTCGGCACAAGCCTTAGCGCGACTGTTGAAGTTTAGCTATCGCCAAGCGGAGCATCATAGCAAGCTATCGGCTCGTTTTGCCGACGCCTTAGAGCTGGTGGCCGAAGCCAGTTTTTATGCCAAACAAGACAATGAAAGTAAAATTACCGACAGTCATATTGATGAGGCCATTGCCGGTAAAGAGTATCGTACCGGGCAGCTCAGTGAAAACATGCTCAGTGACATTAAAGAAGGTCACACACTGATTGCAACGTCTGGCACCGCCATTGGTAAGGTGAATGGCCTAACCGTGCTGCATATTGGCGACACAGCGTTTGGTACCCCTGCACGGATCACCTCCACAGTTTACGCTGGTGCCGATGGGGTCATTGATGTCGAGCGGGAAGTCGAGCTGGGTAAGTCGATCCACTCTAAAGGCGTGATGTTGTTAACCGGCTACTTAGGCAATAAGTATGCGCAACACTTTAGCCTAACCTTAAGCGCCAATATTGCCATTGAACAAAACTATGGCTTTATTGATGGTGACAGTGCGTCTTTGGCGGAGTTGTGTGCTTTGCTGTCTGCGGTGACTCAGTTACCGGTGGATCAGTCCATTGCCTTGACCGGTTCGATAAACCAGCATGGTGAAGTACAAGCCATTGGTGGGGTAAACGAAAAAATAGAAGGCTTTTTCAAGCTATGTAAAATGCGCGGCTTAACCGGCTCGCAAGGGGTGATCATTCCCGAATCCAACCGGGTTAATCTAGTCTTGGCTGATGAAGTCATTGCCGCGGTGGAAAAAGGCATGTTCCATGTGTATGCCGTCGCCAGTGTTGATGAAGCGCTGAGTATTTTAATGCAAAAACCCGCCGGTGAACTCAGTGATGACGGCTACCCAGAGGGCAGTATTAATGCCGTGGCCATGGCCAAATTAGAACGTATCGCTAAGGTGGTGAATGGCGATGACGAAAAAGGAGAAGAATAACATGACCACAACCAATATTATTTTAATCGTGGTGGCATTAGTGCTTGCGCTGGTGTTTTTCCGCGGTGGCCAAAAACAAAAGCAAGTGGCGCAATACAATCGTGTGCAAGCGGCCGACTTCTTAAAAGAAAACGAAAAGCGCGAAGAAGTACATAAAACCGACTCGGGCTTACAATATGAAGTGATCACTGAAACCGAGGAGGGCGCCTCGCCAAAGCCCAACAGTCGAGTCAAAGTACATTATCATGGCACCTTATTAGACGGTACCGTATTCGACAGCTCGGTAAACCGCGGTGAACCCATCAGCTTTGGTCTAAATCAAGTTATTCCGGGATGGACCGAAGGGCTACAACTGATGACAGAAGGCGATAAATATCGTTTTTGGATCGGCCCAGATTTGGGCTATGGCGACCGTGGCGCAGGGCAAATTGAGCCCGGTTCGTTGTTAGTTTTCGAGGTTGAGCTGCTCAATGTAGAGTAGCGCTGCTGCTCTTGGTTATATCTGCGGCTCATACTCGGTGAGCCGCTAGCTTCCCCTTTTAATCCTATGATGTTTTTCTCTTAAAGCGCTAAGTAACCGCTGACATTGCCATCAGGCGTGATAAAATGATCGACTTTTTACTGGTTTAGGGTGATCCATGAAAGTAGGTTTTGATTACGGCAGCTCGAATTGTGCGGTGGGTGTCATCGATAATATCATCGATAATAACACCACGACCATGCTGGAGTTGGAGCAAGGCAAACCCTATCTGCCTTCAACCATGTATGCCATGCATAATAGTCTGATCCCCGCGTTTGTTAGTCAATCGGGCGCAGCAGACGCTGATTATAAGCAATCTCGCCATGGCTTACTTAATGTGGCACAACAAGCCAAGCGTGACTTAGACCTTGAGGCAGATGAAACGGGATTGTTTTTTGGCCAAGCGGCCATTGCAGAATACATTGAGTTTCCCGAGGAAGGTTTTTACGTAAAGTCGCCTAAGTCTTTTTTTGGTGCGGTAGGGTTAAAGCCGCAGCAAATCGCCTTTTTTGAAGACATTGCCGCGGCGATGATGATTGAGATTAAGCGCCGAGCCGAAGCACAATTACAGCACACCATCACCGATACGGTGATTGGCCGTCCAGTGAACTTTCAAGCCATCGGCGGCGAAGAGAGCAACCGTCAAGCGCTGGCTATTTTAACCAATGCAGCAAAACGCGCCGGGTTTAACGGTGTGGAGTTTTTATACGAGCCACTGGCGGCAGGCATCGAGTATGAAAGTCACTTACAGCAAGACAAATTGGTGTTGGTGGTGGACATTGGCGGCGGTACCAGTGATTGCTCAATGGTTAGAATGGGCCCCAGCTATCGCACTAAGGTTGACCGTGGCGCAGACTTTCTTGCCCACACCGGAAAGCGTGTGGGTGGTAATGATTTGGATATTGCCTTGGCATATCAGCAGCTGATGCCATTGTGCGGCCGCGGTAGCCTAATGAGCTCAGGCCTGCCTATGCCGGATCAACTGTATTGGCAGGCATGTCGTATCAATGATATCCAATCGCAAACGGACTTTTACAACTTTAAAGTTGAGCGTGAATTACACAGCCTGCTGCGCGATGTGGCAGAGCCGGATAAGTTGCGGCGATTACTCACCATCCAACAACACAGACTGACCCATCAAGTGGTACGTCAAGGTGAGCAGGCCAAAATAGCGTTATCGGAGCAAGAAGACTTTACCGCAAAGCTAGACTTTATTGAGTCACAGCTAGCGCAACCTATTAATCAGCGCGACCTGAGCGAGGCCGTTATGGCAAATTTAACGCAAATGAGTGAGTTGGCCCAGCAAGCCATCAAGGACGCCGGCTGCAAACCAGATGTGATTTACCTCACCGGTGGCAGTGCTCAGTCACCGCTATTAAAAGCGACGCTGGCAAGTCAAATAGGTGACATAGCCATGGTCAATGGCGATAACTTTGGCAGTGTTACCGCTGGGCTGACAAAGTGGGCTGAGAAAATCTTCGCCTAGTCGAGGCGGTCTGCTAAATAGCCTTCATAATCCGGCAAATGGCGTTCAATAGGCTGGTGTATTTTGTCACATGCCATTAGTAGATCGGCGGTTGCTTCGTTACAGGCTACGGGGATATTCCACACTGCGGCCAAGCGCAGTAACGCTTTTACATCGGGGTCGTGAGGCTGAGAAGCCAAAGGGTCCCAAAAGAAGATCAACACATGGATATCTTGCTCTGCTATCTTGGCACCAATTTGTTGATCTCCTCCCATCGGGCCACTGTAAAGCTTAGTGACCTCAAGACCGCTGTGTTTTTCGATTAAACTGCCAGTGGTGCCTGTGGCATAGAGAGTATGTTGCTTGAGGCTCGCCAAATGCGTTTGGCACCACTCCAGTAGTGCAGGTTTCATGCCGTCATGGGCAACCAGAGCGATGTGCTTTTTAGCCGGCAAAGGCTGGGAACGTTTTTTCATATTGATTCCTCAGAGAATGAGTGGGTGTCTAATAAACGCTAAACCCAACAGTAAATAGGTGGGTGTCTGGTAAGTTCAACACCACGGCAATAATTAAAAAAAGCCCAGCAGCAAATTCACCGCCAAGGCAATAAAAATGACACCCGAAAACCTATCCATCCACACTGGCGCGGCGGGGTGAGTGCGAAAGTAGCTGGCAATTTTATCACCGCCATAGATGTACATGCAGTCAATGGGAAAAGCCAAAATGGGATACAGTAAACCAAACAAAGCCAGTTGCACCGTGGTTGAAGTACTGAGGCTGCTGTCAACGAACTGTGGAATAAAGGCAATAAAAAACAGCGCCACCTTGGGGTTCAGCACTTCCGTCATCATGCCCTGTAGCAAAACACTTTTGGGCTTTTTAGTACTGAGGTGGGGTTTTTCTTCTGAACTAAGTTGGCTGCGGTGTAAAGTTTCCTTAATGGTACTGACACCCAAATAAGCAAGGTAGGCTGCGCCTAAATACTGCACTGTGGTGTAAGCCGTTTCCGATGCCTTTAATAACGCCGACAACCCCACCACAGCAAAAATGGTGTGGATCACGCCTCCTAAGGCGAACCCTAGAGCACTTTGCATGCCTGCAGCGCGGCCGTTAGCAAAGGTTTGTGCCATTAAAAACGCATTGGAAGGTCCCGGTGCAACGGCAATGACGGCGCTGGCAATGAGAAAGGAGATTAGGTACTCGGGGTTAAGCATACTCAATTAGGCTGTGATTATTATATTTTATACCAGCCTACCGAAAAGCACTGAGCTTGGAAACCAGTTATATCAACTTGTGTTGGTGTGATGGTATCTGCGAATATCACTTCGCTGACATTGAAGCAACAAAAGCCAGCATTTGAGCTGGCTTTTGTTGCTTTTGCTTTAGTATCACAAGGGGGTTATTCGTCGTCTTCCACTAGGGTCATCAACGAGGTATTACCACCCGATGCTGTGGTGTCGATACTGATGGTTTTTTCCGTAATTAAACGGTTGATCAAGGTATCGTAGTACTCAGCACTGATCACCGGCAGAATAGCGCCTTTGCGTTCAGCCAACTGCTGTGAGAAGTAGCCAAGACGTGAAGAGCGCGCCGCGACCACAGCACCTGCTAGGTGAGGGTGTGCCAAAATAGCTTGCAGCTGGTTTTGCTTAGCAACTTGGAATACCCCTTCGGCAACGCCAGTTGAGATAAATTTATCTCTAAACGCCAACGCTTCTTCGTAGAACAAGTCCGACGCTACGGTGATAACCGTATTACCAGCCGCCAGAGCGGTGATGATTGAAATCGCCCAGAAATTGAATGATGTACTCTTATCGGCATACACCACCACACAACCACGTGGCTCAATGTGCAAGGTGTTAGACTCGCCCGTAGGACCCGGCAGGGTAGTGTAGGTGCGCATGCGCTTTTCGAGACGGTTCAGCTGAGCACGGGCATCGGACAAGGTTAAGGCCAAGTCATCTGCCAGCTCATCGATAATATCTACGGTTGCCACTTTAGCCAGTAGCTGACGCACTGCAGACACTCTGTCGTTCAGTGCGGTGCGACGCCAAATTTTCTCATCGCGCATGGAGTTTTGCATCAATTGCTCAACCTGCTCAACAGCGCCTGGGAAATGGTGTATTTGCAGCTCATCAGGCGTTAGGTCGGTCATTTGCACGTTATCTGGCGACGCCTTTTCTTTCACTAAGCGTACCAGGTAGTTCGGGCCACCGGCTTTTGGACCAGTACCAGATAGACCACGGCCACCAAAAGGTTGCACGCCCACAATCGCGCCAATCATATTGCGGTTAACGTAGACGTTACCAGCACGAGACATTTGCGCGACATACTCACAGCGCTCTTCAATACGTGAGTGGATCCCCATGGTGAGGCCGTAGCCAGTGCCATTAATTTGGTCAATCACGTTGTCGAGGTCTTCAGCTTTATAGCGCACGATGTGAACGATTGGGCCGAATACTTCGCGCTTAAGTACCGATAAATCTGCAATCTCATACAAGCGCGGGGCAAAGAAATAGGCGCCGTTTTCGTTGTTATCTGGGATCTTAGATTCAAATAACAATTTACCGTTACTCTTCATGTAATCAACGTGCTTGGTCAAGGTATTTAATGCTTTTTCATCAATAACAGGGCCAATATCTGTTGACAGTAATGCCGGATCGCCAACATGCAGCTCTTTTAATGCGCCTTGTAGCATCTCAATAATGCCATCGGCGACATCATCTTGAATGAACAACACGCGCAAAGCAGAGCAGCGCTGACCAGCACTTTGGAAACCAGATGAAATGACGTCGTCTACCACTTGCTCTGGCAATGCCGTAGAGTCGACAATCATACAGTTTTGACCACCGGTTTCGGCAATCAATGGTACTTGGATATCATTACGCTGAGCCAGAATTTGCGAAATCAGTGTGCCGGTTTCGGTCGAGCCGGTGAACATAACGGCTTGAATACGTTCATCAGGTACTACGTGCTTACCAACGTCGCTGCCGCGGGCAATAATCGGCTGTACTACGTCTTCTGGTAGTCCTACCGTACGCATTAACTCGATGCAACGCAGCGCAATCATGCTGGTTTGTTCAGCGGGTTTGGCAACTACAGTGTTACCGGTAACAATGGCCGCAGCCACCTGACCTAAGAATATCGCCAGTGGGAAGTTCCAAGGGCTAATACATAGGACAACACCGCGTGGTTCAAAGCGCTCATCTTTGGAAAGCTCTTCGGCGCGGGCAGCATAGTAACGACAAAAATCAACTGCTTCACGTACTTCATCAATACTGTCTTGCGTGACTTTACCGGCTTCTTTAATACAGATAGCCACCAGTTCGTCGTGATGACGCTCTAAGATATCGGCAATACGACGCAGTAAGTGCGCGCGTTCTTCAACCGGCGTTTGTGACCATTCAGTGAAGGCTTCATCGGCTTTGGTTAAGGCGCTTTTCATGTAGTCTTCGCCATGCAAAGGAACGGCACCGACAATTTCTTTATGATTGGCTGGGTTACGCACTGCAAGGTGACCGTCTGGTACTTTTGACTCATCAATTAAATGGTCGTTGAACCAGTTATCGAGGTTTTCTTTAAACGGCGTTAGTTCATTGATGTCGGTGAGGTCTTTACCTTTGGAGTTGGGACGCTCATCGCCATAAAGCTCGATAGGCAGCTTAATTTGCGTGTTATAACGATTGCGCAGCCCTTGCAAAGTCTCTACCGGATCCGGTAAGAGTGCTTCAACTGGCTTGCTGGTATCGACAATGGCGTTAACAAAAGAAGAGTTGGCGCCGTTTTCCAGTAGACGTCGTACTAAGTAGGCCAGTAAGTCTTCGTGCTCACCCACAGGGGCATACACGCGGCACTGGATCCCTTCTTTTTCAACGATCTGGTCGAAGAGGGACTCACCCATACCGTGTAAGCGTTGGAATTCAAAGCCTTTGTTGTCGCCTTTAGCGACTTCTAAAATGGTTGCGGCGGTGTAAGCGTTGTGCGTTGCAAATTGCGGGAAAAGCACATCGCGCGCTTCTAATAATTTGATGGCACAGGCTTTGTAAGAAACGTCAGTGGTTGCTTTACGGGTAAATACTGGGAAGTGATCTAAACCGCCTTGTTGCGTGGTTTTGATCTCGGTGTCCCAATAAGCGCCTTTTACTAAGCGCACCATTAGCTTACGGCCAACGCGACGGGCCAATTCAGCAACCCACTCAACAACAAAGATAGCGCGTTTTTGGTAGGCTTGAACTGCCAGACCAAAACCATTCCAGCCATCAAGCTCTGGGTCTGAGAACACTTGTTCTATTACGTCTAAAGAAATGTCTAGACGGTCTGCCTCTTCGGCATCAACGGTAAAACCGATATCGTACTCTTTTGCCACTAAGGCCAGTGATTTTAGCTTAGGTGCCAGCTCATTGAGTACGCGATCGCGATGAGTGAATTCAAAGCGTGGGTGGATAGCAGAAAGCTTTACTGAGATCCCTGGGCTTTTCAGTGGACCGCGACCATTAGCGGCTTTACCGATGGCGTGGATGGCTTCAAGGTAACTGTCGTAATAGCCTTCGGCATCACGCATGGTGCGAGCGGCTTCGCCTAGCATATCGTAAGAATAGACATAGCCTTTTTGTTCTTTCTCGGCAGCACGCTCGATGGCTTCTTGAATGGTTTCACCCATTACAAACTGCTTACCCATGATTTTCATCGCGTAGTTCACCGACTTACGGATCACAGGTTCACCTAAGCGTCCGATGGTGCGTTTTAGCACACCGAACTGTTGTTCTTTATTTCTATCAGAATAGTTGACCATTTTACCGGTAACTAGCAGGCCCCAACTAGACGCGTTTACGAACAATGAGTCGCTACTTCCTAAGTGCGAACTCCAGTCGCCGTTGGCTAGTTTGTCTCTGATAAGACTTTCTTGCGTTTTTTTGTCTGGCACGCGCAGTAGCGCTTCGGCCAAACACATAAGCACAACACCTTCTTCAGTCGAAAGTGAAAATTCATTTAATAACGCGTCAACTCCGTTTTGACCATCTTGGTCTTTACGGATATTCAACACCATTTGACGTGCACGTTCCCATGCTCGGCTTCGAGCTGTAACGCCTACCTCAGCCAAAGGTAAAATATGATCAATTACTGCATTCTCATCAATACGGTAAAAATCACGGATCTTTTGTCGGATAGGACAGTCAGTTGTCAAATCGCCGTTATAAAGCATAAGCAACCCTCAAAAAATTAGAGTCAAAAATACATGTAATTCGCGCCTGTTTGTAACGCCATCAACATCAATTTGGCTGTATAACCACATCTAAACTGATGCAAAATCAAGTGATTCCATAACCACCACAAACAGGGAGCCTCAATTACGACAAAATGATGCAGTCACATTGCTAACCATAACACACCTCAGGGCGCGTTCAACTTTTAGCCAGAATGCACAAATTAGAGCCTAGGTGTTAAACCATAAAAAGTGCTGAAAATACGGTTTAACCCTTTTTGTTAATTTCCGTGGCATTCTAGCGAAAAGACAGCAGAATATGCTGTTTTATTTTTTCGGAATACGGTAAATTTGCGGGTAATTAAAAACCCTCACAGAATTTTATGCTGATATGACAACCTCCATTAAAACGCGAGTATTAGACCGCATAGATATGGCCATTTTAGACGCTTTACAGCGCAATGCGCGGATCTCTAATGTTAACCTTGCAAAGGCGGTGAACTTGAGTCCGAGCCCTTGTTTGGACCGGGTTAAGAAGTTGGAAGCGGATGGGTATATTGAAGGCTATACGGCACGATTAAATGCTGCAAAGCTGGGCCAGCATTTGGTGGCGCATGTGGAAATCACGCTAAAAAGCTCCACCGAGGAAGTGTTCGATATATTCAAGCAGCATATCTTGGAAATTCCCAATATTGTTTCGTGCGATATGGTTGCCGGTGGTTTTGACTATTTAGTTAAAATCCGGGTACAAGATATGCGGCAATACCGTGAAGTGTTGGGGAGCATTATTGAGATCCCTGGGGTGGCGACCAACCACACTTATATGGTGATTGAGCATGTTAAAGAGGACATGGGGGTTGAAGTATTAAATTATCAGTAATCCAACAAGGAAGAAAAAATGCAAAAAGTGGCATTAATCACCGGCGCTAGCCGTGGAATTGGCGCCGCTACGGCTAAGCTGTTGGGTCGTCGCGGTTTTGTTGTTGCGGTTAATTACAAACAAAATGCTGTGGCGGCAAACAAAGTTGTCGATGATATTCAAGCTGCAGGCGGTAATGCCCTAGCAATTCAAACCGACATTACTGACGAAGCAGCCGTAGTGACAATGTTTCGCACAATAGAGGAAAAGTTAGGATGTGTGACCCACTTGGTTAATAACGCCGGTGTGTTAGACACCCAATCACGGGTGGAGCAGATGAGCGCCGAGCGAATTAATAAAATGCTGTGTAACAATGTTACGCCATACTTTATTTGTGCACGAGAAGCACTGAAACATATGCGACGCAGCGGCAATACCGCACAATGTGCTGTGGTTAATGTGTCATCTGCAGCATCATACCTAGGCGGTGCCAACGAGTATGTTGACTATGCCGCAGCAAAAGGCGCAATTGATAGTTTTACTAAAGGTCTTGCGCTTGAGTTAGCGCCAGAGCAAATCAGGGTGAATGGTGTTAGGCCTGGCTGCATTTACACCGATATTCATGCTGATGGTGGTGAAGCTGATAGGGTGGATAGAGTTGCCCATTTACTGCCATTGCAGCGCGGCGGTCAGCCTGACGAGGTTGCTACAGCCATTGCTTGGTTACTCAGCGGTGAAGCGAGCTTCGCCACAGGGAGTTTTATTGATTTGGCTGGGGGCAAGTAACTTATAAAAGTAGCTGGTGGCGTGAAAACAGCCTGAATTATCAATACTATAATCTGGGATTTGACCTACCAGACGATAACCTATTTGATTATAAAATACTTCGGCGCTTGAACCTGTTTGGGTGTCGAGTACTAATAAAGATACCTGCCGCTTGCGACATTCATCCTCGAGCTTTTGCATTAACATGGTTGCGATGCCATGACGTTGAAAGCAAGGAGAGATCAGTAGTTTTTCCACTTCTGCCCGATGCAGGCCGTTGTGTTTATGGTTCATTGATAACTGCACACACCCAATAATTGCCTCAGCCAACTTAGCTAATAGTAATATTTTATGTGACTGTGATACTTGTTCGATAACATGCTGCCAATAGCTGGTTATTTCTCGCCGGCTTGTGGTGTTAAGAAAGCCAATCGATGCTCCTTGCTCTAGCACTTCCTCAGTAAGTGTACAAAGCTGATTAGACAAAGCGATACAATCAACTTGCTGTAAAGTGAGATCAGGAGATCGAATGGCTTGGTAGCAGACCTCTGAACTAAGCATAGTACTGTGTTAACTCCTTGTTTATTTGCGCTAGGCTCTGCTCAAGCTTTACTTTTTCATGCATTAAGCGCTGCCATCGGTTTTGCTGCCCTTTAGCTGACTGCCTTAATGCCTCGTACAAGCTGCGTTTAGAAACATGGTAAGTGTTTGCGGCTTGCGAGGGAGTTAACATGCCATTATTAACCGCGTGCAATGCGGTGTCGATTTTTGATAAAGCCATTATGCTTGCTCCTTAGCGCTATTGCGTTTAGTTGAAGTGTCATGAACCGGCCAAACACTGACATCTAAATGCCACAATAAATACATGGTTTGATAGAGCGTATACATGGTGCGTCTCCATTGCTGTGAATAATATCGAGGAGGTATAAGGAAAAACTGTGCCAAGAATTTAAGTCTATAAATTTCAATCGCTTATAAAAATTAAGTCTGTTCTAATGCTTTAGCATGCACAGTTTTAGGGAGATGCACCGAGAAATTGCACCGATATGATCAGGTAATACAGTTAATACAGTTGACACCCACCTATGCAAAAACAGATCACCCATGTTGAGTGAAAGGTAAAATTCAAATGACACCCACCGTAAAAAACTACTTTTTTAAGAAGAGGTGTCACGAGACTGTTACTTTTTAGAGGGTTACAGAGGTGGCATAAAGCCAATAGTAAATGATTAACGTAACTGCCAATCAATAAGTATCAGCTATCTAAACCTACATGCGAGGTTGTGTGCATAGGCTTGTTACTATTTTAAATGCTTTTAGGCCGAGCAAGCTAACATAAGCTGAGAGTTACTTATGTTGGGTCGCCGCTTCTTATTTAGTGTTACGCAGTAGTTAGTAATTGCTTGAGGCCGCCCAACAGCTCCATGAAAAGCTCTAGAAAACTGTGTAGTGAGTTTTATCCAGTTTGCTGGTTCGATATCTAACCTAGCCAGAATTGGTTGAGATTCATTAATAAAGCCTGGCTTGTCTTGGCGTAGGCTCTTACCAGTAAATTCAACAAGCTCAATATAATAATTAAGTGTAAATGGTAGACCTTTAAGAATGTGGTTGCTTTGACTCCCTGTAAATCGCAGCAAGCTTCTGGGTTGCTTGCCTAATCTCGCATGGTCAATACGATTTTTTATACTTGTATAGTCTGAAGTTTCGGGTGATTCAGCTTGCTTTGCCCGAATAGGGTTTAAATCAACATAAGCTAAACAGGCAACAAGGGCGGCTTCATCTAATAACGCCTGAGACTTAAACCTGCCCTCCCAAAATCGCCCGGTACAGTCATCTTCTTTATTCGCTCGCCGGGCAATATCTTCATTTAAAGAGCGCATAAACCAACTGATGCTCGCAAGTCGGTTTCTATACTCGTTAATTGTCCTATCAAGTATCAATTGCTCAGATTCATTTAGTGCTTCGTTATTAATGTATTTCTGGGTGAGCCAATTACCTTTAAAAAGCTTATGCCAACGAATTACGATTGCTCTGGCCGCTAGACGTTTTGCTCTTTTATCATCAACATGTAATACGAGGTGAGTGTGGTTGCTCATCACTGCATAACCACAAATGTCGATACAAAAAACTTTGGCAAGTGTAGCTAGCTTTTGCTCAACCCAGTCTCGGCGGTGCTCATAGGATTTACCTGTTAGGGAGTCTTTGCCACATAAAAAAGCTCGTCTTACGCAGCGGGAAACGCAGTGATAATACTTGGTATCGGCTAAACTAATTTGTCTTTTTCGGGCAGTAGCCATAATTACTATCCTCAGTCCTTGAGTACAACCTTAATGTAGACAAGGATTGTTCAAATAGCAAACTATTAAAACTTTACATTGGGTGTCAGTTAAAGCTTGGTGTGGTGGGTGTCATCCGAAGCTGATCATCCGAAGTTGGTTATATGGTATGTGATTGCCTGAATATAAATGAGCTACATCTTGGTTGTCGCAAAACTAAACGTTTAATAAAACACTCTAAAGTTGAAGTGTTACTCTTCTGAACCATTTTTAACTTTCCGTGATAGAGCTCATTGAAATTCAACTTTGAGCAGTAAATATTGAATGTCTAGGCTTGATGTGCTGTGTTATTTTTTATAAATCACCAATGTGTCTTTTATAGGTAAAAGCTGAGCAGTGAAGAGGTTTTCGTAGGTATTTAGCATTGCGTTTTTTGTGGTTTTTAACCACTCTACTTACAGGGCTAATCTCAGTCGGTTTATTTTGGTTGATCCACTTATCATCTTTAAAGAGTAAAGCGCCTTATTCACTAAAAAGCCAACCCTAAGAGTTGGCTTTTATTAGTCGAAGCGGTTACTTCTTCTTTTTCGCTTTTTTCTTAGCTTTGATTTTTGCCGGATCTTTTTTCTTTTTCGGCGCTTTAGCTTCTTTATGTTTTGGCTCTAAGCCTTTAATAACTCGGCGCTTTAACTTTTGATCTGTATAACGCTCGACTTTACCTAAAATTTCGGCATCGTGGGCTTCAACTAGCGATATCGCAGTACCTTTTTTACCAGCACGCCCTGTACGGCCAATACGGTGGACATAAATATCTGCTGTACGAGGCATATCGAAGTTTACAACATGACTGATATCAGCGACGTCGATACCTCGAGCAGCAACATCTGTAGCAACTAAAATTTTAGTTTTACCACTGTGGAAGCTGGCCATTGCTGTCATTCTTTTGTCTTGTGGCATTTCCCCACGCAGCCAAGTTGTTTTTATACCTTTAGCAAAAAGTTCTCCAACCAGAGTTTCTAGGCGTTCGCGAGTCTTCACAAACACCACGGCTTTGGTGACTTCTTCGTCATCAAGAATATTAGCTAGTAAATTAACTTTGTGCTGATAGTCGTCAGCCAAATGAATCCATTGATGGATTTTGCCTTTTTCTTTGCGAGATGGGGTTGCCTCGATTAATGCCGGGTCTTGCAAAATGCGCTCTGCAAATCTCTCAACACTTTCTCCTTCAAGTGTGGCAGAAAACAGAAAGCATTGACGTCGATTTACCGCTTCAGAGCAGATACGGAGCATCTCTTTTCTAAAGCCCATGTCTAGCATGCGGTCGGCCTCGTCTAAAATGAGTAGCTCAACGTTTTCAGCGTGGAAGTTTTCGGTTTCTAGGTATTCCATTAACCGGCCTGGGGTAGCAATCAAGATGTCATTGTTTTTTTCAAATATCTCTTTGTGGCTACCGTAGTTAATCCCGCCAGTCACTACGCCAATTTTTAAATTCACTCCCGCAGCCAGTGCTTGGCATTGTTCATGAACTTGATAGGCTAATTCGCGAGTGGGTGTCATTATTAATACTCGGGCAAAACCAGGATCCTTGCGCGGAAAGTCAAGCAAATACTGAATCGCGGGGATCAAAAATGCAGCGGTTTTACCTGTTCCGGTAGGGGCGCTGGCGAGAATATCTCTTCCTATCAACGCTTCTGGAATGGCCATCTGTTGAATGCTTGTTGGGGTTTCAAAGCCCATTTTTTTAATCGCATTAATCAGCTTGCCGTCTAAATCAAATTCAGTAAATTGCATAGTGCATCACAAATAAAGGACAATAGCGGAATTATACGTTGCAATTGCATTTTCTCAAAGGTGTTGAATGTCTCAGTTTGCATTTAAGCAATTTATTATTGGTCAAAACCATGCTGCCATGAAAGTATCTACCGACGGTATTTTATTGGGTGCGTGGGCACCATTGGATGGCACTGGCAAAATTATTGATGTTGGCAGTGGCACAGGGTTATTAGCTTTAATGCTAAAACAGCGGGCTCCTCAAAGTGAAGTGCACGCTGTTGAGTTAGACAATGATGCTATTTTCGATGCTAAGCAGAACATAGCTCAGAGCCCATGGCCTGATATTCAACTTCATCACTGTGCTATTCAAAAGTTTGATTCGCACGGTAATTTTGATTTAATGATTTCAAACCCTCCTTATTTCAATGACAGTTTAAAAGCTCAAACGCCGCAACGTAGCCGTGCAAGACATACCGATTCACTAAGCTTTTTGGAGCTTTTACAGGCATTTAAGCGTTTAACTAATCCAAATGGTCACTTAGCTATCATTTTACCTTTATACGAAAGTGAACACATATGCGAAGTAGCAAGTAAAGTGGGTGTCTTTGTTATCAAGCGCTGCGAAGTAAAAGCCACGCCTAAGAAAGCGGTATCGCGGTGCCTCCTATATTTCTCAAAAGTACGAGGAGAGTGTGAAAGCACTGACCTGACTATTTACGATCAGCAAAATCAATATAGTGATGATTACGTGGCGCTTTGTCGTGAGTTTTACTTAAAAATGTAGCTTCAGCTTAAAGTCTTATTGGTATCCGCATAAGGTATGGTTTGGTTTTTCATATGGGTGTCTTTTATGTAAAGACAGCTTATTTTACTTTTACTAAAGGTAGGCTTTGTAAAAAAGTGGGTGTCTTTGCTAATATTTTTTAGGTGGGTGTCTTCGCTAATTGGAGGGCATACTGGTCATAAAAGCAGGGCAGCAGCAAAGTGCTGCCTGTTTTGAATACAAGGAATCAGTCTAGTTCACTGTACTCGGTCATCACTTGTTCTATCCAGGTGGCAATCCGTTCATCGCTCATGTCGTACTGACTGTCTTCATCCAGTGCCAGTCCCACAAACTGAGACTTATCTTCAGTGAGTGCTTTAGACGCTTCAAATTCATAGTCGTCGGAGTTTGGCCAGTAGCCCAAAAACTGCACGCCTTGTGGGGCTATTTTATCGTGTAACATGCCTAATGCATCTTGAAACCATTCGCCATAACCTTGCTGGTCGCCCATGCCATAAAGGGCAATTACCTTACCACTGAGGTTAACTTGGTCAATATCGTCCCAATGCGACTCCCAATCTTCTTGCAACTCACCAAAGTCCCAAGTCGAAATACCAAAGATCAAAAAATCAAACTGCTCAGCCTTGGCGAGCGGTTCGTCTTTGATATTGAATAAGGTGACGCTGTCTTTACCGATGATTTCTTGAATCTTTTCTGCGGCCATCTCGGTGTAGCACGTTGTGGAGCCGTAAAATAAGCCAATTTGCATTGTATTTATCACTTTCAATTTGACTGGTATTATATAAAGCGCAAGTCTACAACATGACGCCATTAAATTATACAGGTACCGCGGTGAGCGAACAGCATCAAACTTCTACCCCTCAAAACAGCAGCGAGTGCATCGAAATCTTTTTAGATGCTTTATTTTTAGAGCAGGGGCTTAGCGAAAACACCATTGCTGCGTATCGTAACGATCTTGAAAAGTTTCGCCGCTTTATGCAAGAGGTGCAAAAAACGGATGATTTGCTCGCTGTAAGTAGCCAAGATATCGAGTTCTATTTGGCGTTTCGTATCGACTCCGGTTTAAAATCACGTAGCAATGCCCGAGCGATCAGTGCCTTAAAGCGATTTTATTTATATTGGCAGCGGGCGCAGCAAATTCCCTATAGCCCCCTCGAAACTATTGCGCAGCCTAAAACAACGCAGTCATTACCAAAAACCTTATCGGAGCAAGAAGTCGAGGCTTTGCTAAACGCGCCTGATTGCGACGACCCTATGGGGTTAAGAGACAAAGCCATGCTTGAGTTACTGTACGCCACCGGACTTCGTGTTACAGAGCTGGTGGGGTTAAGAATGGAACAAATCAATCTGCGTCAAGCGGTGGTGCTGGTGCGCGGTAAAGGTGGTAAAGAGCGCATGGTTCCCATGGGAGAAGAAGCGTTGTACTGGATTGAACAATTCCTTAAAAAAGGACGTAGTTTAATGGTTAAACACGCCACAGATTTTGTCTTTCCATCCAAACGCGGTGTGGGCATGACACGACAAACCTTTTGGCATCGGATAAAACACTATGCTATTTTGGCAGACGTAAAGTCGCCATTATCGCCACATACAATGCGTCATGCTTTTGCAACACATTTATTGAATCATGGCGCTGATCTTAGGGTCGTGCAAATGATGCTTGGCCACAGCGATTTGTCGACCACTCAGATTTATACGCATGTTGCCAGCGAGCGCCTTAAAAGCTTGCACCAGCAGCATCACCCAAGAGCATAAAATATTGTGCTGGGAATTATTTATGGTTACTCCGGTCTTAGTGAGTAATCGAGAGTAAAAGATTTAAAGAGAGCAGAATGAAGAAATTGATCCTTGCCGCGTCAATGGCACTTAGCTTTGGCGCTTTCGCTGAGTCATCAGAGGCCCCAGTGACACCGATGACACAACCTGATCCAATCACAACTCAGTTCCAAGGCTTAGGGCTAAAAGTCAAAGAGCTTTCAGACAGCCCGCTTGCGGGATTAAAAACGGTGATTACCGATAAAGGCGTTTTTTATGCCAGCAGCGATGGCAAATACTTAATTCAGGGTACTATGATCGACCTTGATAACCGTCGTAATATCACCGAAGAAGCGCTGGGCAAGGTTCGAAAACAAGGCATTGCTGAGTACCAAGACTCTATGATTGTGTATAAAGCCGAAAATGAAAAGCACCAGATCACGGTATTTACCGATATTACCTGCGGCTATTGCCGTAAATTACACCGCGAACTGGAAGATTACTTGGCTGCTGGGATAACAGTAAACTATCTTGCTTTCCCACGCGGAGGTTTACGTGGCAACGGCTATGAAGATCTAAGAAATGTGTGGTGCGCTGATGACGCGCAAACCGCATTAACAGAGGCTAAAGCCGGCGCTGAAGTGAAAGAAGTAGAAAACTGCAGTGCGCCAATTGCTGAGCATTATGAGCTTGGTCAAAGCTTTGGTATTTCAGGTACACCAGCCATTATCCTAGAAGACGGTGCGATGATACCAGGTTACCAACCTGCGGCTGCCATTGTCCAAATGCTGGACTCAAAAAACAATCAGTCTTAGTGCTTAACCGTTGTTGCTTGGTGGCGTTTATTGTTTAAAGCCATTAAGATAGCAACAATGAGAATTAGCATATCCACGTCGTTATCGTGGATTGAAAAAAAGGCCTGTATGGCCTTTTTTGTTTGTGAAGAGCCCATGCATACTGAAATTAAACCCAGAGTTCGAGTCGACGATAGTCATTTACCCGATTCACTTCACCCTGTTATCAAGCAGCTTTACGCCGCCAGAGGGGTCAAATCGGCTACTGAGCTAGACAACAGTGCTGCGACTTTACATGATTTTAAGCTGTTTAAAGACATTGAACTAGCAGCTGAAATTCTCGCAGCGGCCCTTGACCAACAACAGCAAATATTAATTGTTGGCGACTTTGATGCCGATGGCGCCACAAGCACCGCAGTGTTAATGGAAGGGTTGCCACAATTTGGTTTCCAGCAAGTTGATTACTTAGTTCCCGACCGCTTTAGCCTAGGCTATGGCTTGAGTCCTGCACTTGCCCAGCACATTGTGTCACTGGCACCCGATTTAGTGATTACGGTCGACAATGGTATATCTTGTATTGCGGGCATTGACATTGTGAAGCAAGCTGGAATTAAAGTTATTGTTACCGATCACCATTTGCAAGGAGAGCAGCTGCCAAACGCCGATGCCATTGTGAACCCTAATCGCTTTGACTGCCGTTTTCCCTCTAAAGCCATTGCCGGTGTCGGCGTTGCCTTTTATTTGCTCATTGCGCTGCGCCACCATCTACGCGGCCTTGACTACTTTGCTAAGCAACAAGTAGCAATGCCTAATTTAGCGTCATTACTGGATATTGTAGCCTTAGGGACAGTTGCAGATGTGGTTGCCTTAGATGCCAATAATCGCACCTTAGTGCACCAAGGGTTAGCGCGGATCCGCAGCGGCAAGACTCGCCCTGGCATACAAGCATTGATTGAAGTGGCTAACCGCAATAATGTTCGTCTTAATGCCAGTGATTTTGGTTTTGCATTGGCCCCTAGGCTTAATGCTGCCGGCCGTTTAGATGATATGAGTTTAGGCATTGCTTGCTTGTTAGCAAAAGACACCCACCAAGCCAGGCGCATTGCTGCAGAGCTCGACAGCTTGAACGTGGAGCGGCGTGAGATTGAGCAAAGCATGCAGCAAGAAGCACAAGCTGTGCTTGAGCGGATCGTGCTGCAAAATCAAGAAGTGCCCGATGCGTTATGCCTTTATCAAGATGATTGGCACCAAGGCGTAATTGGCATACTGGCAGGGCGGCTGAAAGAAAAGTATCACCGACCTACCATTATTTTTGCGCAAGGTGATAATGGCGAAATTAAAGGCTCATGTCGCTCAATTGAAGGGCTACATATGCGTGATTTATTAGAGCAAATTAACACCCTACACCCAGACCTAATTATCAAATTTGGCGGTCACGCTATGGCTGCAGGGCTTACCATTCCAGAGTCAGAGTTTAGCCGCTTTAAACAGATCTTTTCCGAGCAGGTGAGCAGTACACTGTCGGAAGAAGCCAAACAAAGTATTTTGCTCACCGATGGTGAGTTGCCTTCAGAGTGTTTTTCAATGGATTTTGCCTATGAATTACAGCAAGCCGGCCCTTGGGGACAGCATTTTAGCGAGCCGGTATTTCAAGGTGTTTTCGAATTGGTGCAGCAGCGTATTGTTGGTGAAAAACATTTAAAGTTGGTGCTAAAGCATTCTTCTGGTCGTTTGGTCGATGCTATTGCTTTTAATGTCGATGTCAGGGCTTGGCCTAATCACCAAGCAAACCATGCGCTTGTCGCTTATCAGCTCGATATTAATGAATTTCGCGGCAAATATACCTTACAACTTATTGTTCGTGAGCTTCAGGCGCAAACGTAAATTTAGACTGGCATAGGGGCTAAAAAAGCCAGAAAATTCCGCCTTAAAGGGATGCTATACGCGGCGATTATTTGATACTATTGTGCGCTTATATTAAAGCTGTGGCGCTGACAATTAGGTCAACACAAGCCATATCCTCGCATACGGGGAGTGGTAAATGCACAGTAATCAATTTTAGTTCTGGAGTAATGGTACATGTTTGAAGTGAATCCTGTGATTAACCAAATCAAGGAAATTCGCGAGCGCACAGAGCTGCTTAGGGGGTATCTTTGACTATGCTCTAAAGCAAGAGCGTTTAGAAGAAGTCAATGCCGAGTTAGAAGACCCCGCGGTTTGGAATGAGCCAGAAAAAGCACAAGCTTTAGGTAAAGAAAAGTCCAACCTAGAAGTCATTGTGGAAACCATCGACAACCTTGTAGCCGGTGCCGATGATGTTGAAGGGTTAGTTGAGCTTGCGGTTGAGGCCGAAGACGAAGAAACCTTTCAAGAAGCAGAGGCTGAGGTGGATGGCCTAGTTGCGCAACTAGAGAAGCTTGAATTCCGCCGCATGTTCTCAGGCGATCAAGACGCCAATGATGCCTATATTGACCTGCAGTCTGGCTCCGGCGGAACGGAAGCTCAAGACTGGTGTAATATGCTGCTGCGCATGTATTTACGTTGGGCTGAAGCTAAAGGCTTCAAAGCCGAGATTGTTGAAGCGACCGACGGAGACGTGGCTGGCATTAAAGGGGCTACCGTAAAAATTAGCGGTGAATACGCCTACGGCTGGCTGCGCACTGAAACTGGCGTACACCGCTTAGTACGAAAGAGTCCATTTGATTCTGGCGGCCGTCGTCATACTTCATTTGCTTCTGTATTCGTTTACCCAGAAATAGACGATAATATTGAAATTGACATTAACCCAGCTGATTTACGCATAGACGTATACCGTGCATCAGGGGCTGGTGGTCAGCACGTAAACCGGACTGAGTCAGCGGTGCGTATTACCCACTTGCCAACTAATACCGTGGTGCAGTGTCAAAACGATCGTTCGCAGCACAAAAACAAAGATCAAGCAATGAAGCAGTTAAAAGCAAAATTGTTTGAACTTGAGCTGCAAAAGCAAAATGCTGAAAAACAAGCACAAGAAGATGCCAAATCTGACATTGGCTGGGGCAGCCAAATTCGTTCATATGTACTGGATGACTCGCGTATTAAAGATTTACGCACCGGTGTTGAAAATCGAAATACCCAAGCCGTATTAGATGGCAACTTAGACAAATTTATCGAAGCAAGCCTGAAATCAGGCCTTTAATCCACAAGCTAAACTAAGAGCTAAACAATGACAGATCACAATCAAGACGAAAATAAACTTATTGCTGAGCGTCGTGGCAAGCTAGATGCGATCCGTGAGAATTGCCCTGCCAATGGCCACCCGAACTCATTCCGCCGTGAAGATTACACAGCCGATCTACAAGCTAAGTTTGGTGATAAATCGAAAGAAGAGTTGGTGGAGCTAGACCATCAAGTTTCTGTTGCTGGCCGTTTGCTTGCTAAGCGTGGTCCTTTCTTAGTATTGCAAGATATGAAAGGGCGCATTCAGGCCTATGCTTCGAAAGACGTACAAAAAGACCTTAAAGCGAAATACGGCCAGTTAGACATTGGCGATATTATTGGTGTTAAAGGACCATTACATAAATCAGGTAAAGGTGATTTGTATGTTCACATGAATGAATACGAGTTACTGACCAAAGCTTTGCGTCCGTTACCTGAGAAGTTCCATGGCCTGACTGACCAAGAAGCTAAGTACCGTCAGCGCTATGTTGATTTAATTACCAACATGGACACCCGTGAAACCTTCCGTATTCGCTCTCAAGTCATTAATGGTATTCGTAACTTCTTGGCTGAGCGTGACTTTATGGAAGTAGAAACGCCAATGCTACAGGTAATTCCTGGTGGTGCTACGGCACGTCCTTTCGTTACTCACCACAATGCCCTAGACATCGATATGTATCTGCGTATCGCTCCTGAGCTTTACTTAAAGCGTTTAGTGGTTGGTGGCTTTGATCGCGTGTTTGAAATTAACCGTAACTTCCGTAACGAAGGCCTTTCAACTCGTCATAATCCTGAATTCACTATGATTGAATTCTACCAAGCGTACGCGGATTACAATGACTTGATGAACCTAACCGAAGACATGTTACGTACCGTTGCACAAGATGTGCTTGGTACCACTACGGTTGTTAATACCGTTAAAGATGCCGAAGGTGAAGTACTAGAAGCCATCGAGTACGATTTTGGTAGCCCGTTCCAGCGCTTATCAATGGCGGATGCTATTTTAAAATATGGCCCAGACGCCGAAGCACAAGCTGAAATCTTCAAAGATCCAGAAAACCACTTTGAAGCACTAAAAGCTTACGCCAAGAAAGTACACGTTAAGACGCCAGAAAACTGTGTTTGGGGCCCTGGTAAGTTCCTATGCGAAATCTTCGAGGAAGTGGCTGAGCACAAGCTTATCCAGCCAACCTTTATTACCGAGTATCCTTGGGAAGTGTCGCCACTGGCACGTCGTAATGATGAAAACCCATTTATTACTGACCGCTTTGAATTCTTCGTTGGTGGCCGTGAATTAGCGAACGGTTTCTCAGAGCTCAACGATGCCGAAGACCAAGCTGCACGTTTTGCTCGTCAGGTAGAAGAAAAAGACGCCGGTGATGACGAAGCAATGCATTACGACGCTGATTATATTCGCGCATTGGAGCATGGTTTACCACCGACAGCAGGCGAGGGGATTGGTATTGATCGTTTGGTGATGTTATTCACTGACTCTCCAACAATTAAAGACGTGATCCTGTTCCCACATATGCGTCCAGAGTTACAATCTGAGCAGTAACCCTGTTAGCAAATAAAGACAAAAAAAGCGCCTTTAAGGCGCTTTTTTTGTCTTTTGTGACCCATCCTAGAGAGCGATGACACTTTTCCAGCTTGATTAAGAAAAACTTACCTAGACACCAGAAAACTTACCTAGACACTCACTACAAAGGTTTAAGAACTAAGTTTACCGCAGTCGAGCACCGAATAAATTTTACATGACACCCACTCTAAGAATACAACTTAGTGAACTTAGTAAGACACCCACGCCAAGGTTTCAGAACTGAGTCTATCTAGATAGGTCTCTTAGTCAGCTTTAAGTGACACCCACTCTAAGAATACAACTTAGTGAACTTAGTAAGACACCCTCGATAAGGCTTCAGAACTGAGTCTATCTAGTTAGGTCTCTTAATCAGCTTTAAAAGACACCCATTCTTAGCGTGAGCATGGTTAAAACCAAAACACCATGCAAAGCATAGAGTCAGCTTTAAGTGACACCCACTCTAAGAATACAACTTAGTGAACTTAGTAAGACACCCTCGATAAGGCTTCAGAACTGAGTCTATCTAGTTAGGTCTCTTAATCAGCTTTAAAAGACACCCATTCTTAGCGTGAGCATGGTTAAAACCAAAACACCATGCAAAGCATAGTAAGCTCTCTTGCTTTGAAGCGGTTTTCACATGCGGCAGGTTTATCATTATGGGGTTATTTGAGTGGCGCTCAAAAGCCAAAAGTAGTGGGGGAGTTAATGATATTTTTCCGCTAAGCTGTTACAAAATAGCTATAAATTATGGGGAATGTTGAGATTCTAGGCAGACTGCACAATCTATCACCATTCGGTGCGTTTTAACAAGAAAAGTGTTTGACATATTTTTTATAGGCTATATTATACGCCCCACAAGACGGAGAGGTGGCCGAGTGGCTGAAGGCGCTCCCCTGCTAAGGGAGTATAGGGTTTGTAGCCCTATCGAGGGTTCGAATCCCTCCCCCTCCGCCATTTTATTATGGTTATCTTGTAACGGACGCATAGCTCAGCTGGATAGAGTACCTGGCTACGAACCAGGCGGTCGGAGGTTCGAATCCTCCTGCGTCCGCCACTTTTCCCCAAGTGGTAAAACAAGGGTAACGGATACAGGCGGTAAGAGGTTCACTCTTTACAATTCATGTCCTGCATCCACCACTTTACTTCAAGTGTAAAAAGAAGCAGTTGAAAAACTGAAAATTTATACCGGACGCATAGCTCAGCTGGATAGAGTACCTGGCTACGAACCAGGCGGTCGGAGG